>JAEOSG010000006.1 GCA_016840485.1 Candidatus Baldrarchaeota archaeon | reverse complement strand
AGATGTGTATAAGAGACAGTAAAAGTATAAGATATCCATCTAAACACGGTTTGCAAACGTCAAAAGACGTGTCGTGCATTGACTTTTTTGCACATAATATGAAAAAATTATTAACGTCGACGTAAAAGATTACAGCCCTCTCTGTCGCGTTCAAGTTGCCACTTTTCAAATAATGTATAAGGTCTTATCTCATATCGCTCGATAATGCCTTCTTCGAGGAATTCGTCCCACTTGTCGGCAATCTTTCGAAGTGCTTTTGAAAATCTGTTAGAAAGTCTGTATTTACCGGCTCGTGACTCGATTAAACCGAGTTTTTTAAGCCTCTCAAGAACGTAGTAAACAGTACGTTCAGAGTAATCGTTATCCTCGATGTAACGCCGCATATCGTGAATTGTTAAGGGTTCTCCAGTCTCAGCAATCAATTCAATGATTTCTTCTGCAATCTTTCGCTCAAACGAAGTGTCGAAGATAACCTCGAAGAGATTAAAGTCGCTCCTTAACTTCACGACATCGAAATCAATCACACAACATCACCTCGTACTAACCCGACTAAACCAACGGTTTATAAACTTCACGACTGTAATGTCTCATAAAATGAAACATTTATGTGAAACGATTTTTAGCCGGCAGAACGCTACGCACCACAACACATTAAAATGTCTAATAGCATGAAACATAACAGAGTAAACAACCGATAAAAAACACGACAACCATACAATTACAAACAACAACTGGCGACCCATTGGGGAACGGTTGGTCTAATTTTCGTTATATAACATGAGACATTCCACACTTGAAAAATTTACAGTCAACAGCCTAGTGTACTTGTTTTAACCCCTATAAGCCGACGAAAACGCAGAGAACGGGGAAATGTAAAATACCCGGCAGTAATAAGCATAGAGAAAACCGTAAACAGAGGCACGAAGACGAATAGTTTGCTTTACTAACGTAACAGCAAACGTTAGTTTCGACGTCCGTCGTTTTTCGTGACCGGGCTGCTTGAGTGGGGTGTGTTGGTGTTTAATCTTTTTGTCGAGAAACATCTCACATATAGTTCCTATGTAAAAATTTCAGAAAAAAGAGTGTAGTGTTGAAAGTTTTACGAAGTGTGTTGTGCTCGAGGTAGGTTTTGACTCATGTTCTCGGCAATAATTTCACAGGCATCGAGTAGCAATTTTTGGGCGTCTTGACACATCTCTTTATCCTTTAGCTTCTTAAGCAGCGTCATCGTTGCGGTTATAACGCCTAAAGCAAACTCTACGCTATCTTTAGTCTCCATCTCGTACCACACCTCGAAACAAAGTAATGTATGACTCGGATTTAAGTTTTGCTTAAGCAGATTTATGCAAAAAAGCAGTACGGAGTACGGGAAACAGAAAACAAGAGATAACTAAATATGTCGAGAAAATAACATGTTATACAGCGTCGCATATAATCGAAGTCAAACCACACGAAAGAAGCATAAATTAGCTGCATAGAAGAAACAGTGTAACGAGAAGTCAGTAAAATAGGAAAAATCGTTTTAGGCGACGTCTAGAAGTAAAAGAAAAATATTACTATGAAGTTGACCATAATTATTCGGCAATTGACGAAAAATGAGTACCTTCGCTTTCACAATAAAATAAGAGATTAGCTGGTTTTCTTTGATCTCCATATCTTATAGGCCAGAAAAGATGCTATACCAAGAATTAGCATTACACTTCCTGTTATGGTAAAGTAGTTTGACACGTCAATTGGACTAGGAAGGGGAGTTAGCCATTTAATTATATTAAGCCACAACGCTTTATTATCTTCCACATCTATCCACGGTGTTTCGAGGCCCTTTACATTTAGATCACTGAACATTACGGTAGATCCGCAAAGAGCTACTTTAAATTTGCCATCGGTGTATATAGCTAGCCACGGAGGTTTTGTGCCGTTTTGAAATGTGTAGTTTCCATTTGGCATTATTGCATAGGACATGTTATCCCCTGTTGCGACAATACACTTGTTATCCTTGATAACTAAACTGGAAGAAAATGTTAAAACCCTCTTAATGTTGTCAGATATGCTTGTTTCGTTACTAAACTCGGTTCTGTTTACGTATACAAAATATGGGTGTTGAACTACACTATGATTCTCATTAAATATAGCATCACCAAGAGAATCGTTACAAGAAAACCAAACCGAAGAAATATTCAATGCTGATAGTATTTTATTCAATTCCACTGGATTACCCATCTCACCATATACGGATTCGTTAAGTTGAGGATCGCACATTAGAAACAAGCTTCCACCGCGTTTTGTAAAGTTTGCCAATGAAGAAAGCTCATCTTCACTAAAAGATGCATTTTGACCAGGGTTACCAATAATTACTATGTCAACTTCCTCAAGCGTTGAGTAATTAAGAGTGGTATTGGGAGGTAGTATACGTACAAAATATTTTGCATATCTACCCGGTTTATATTCTAATACGGATCCATTGAGAGCATCAATAGCTTTTGTGAAATTTCCAAGAGTATACGTCAAGTTTTGGCCATGGGATTCGTCAAAAAGAACTATAACTTCTTCTTCAAGTATTGCTGCACCTTTGGGCACAGATGCAAATACTACTGTTAGAAGTACTAAAGTTATTAGAATAACATAAGCACGGCGCATATCCCTCACCGCTAGATTTTGTTCTTTATGATTTTATTTTAGCTTGATCTTGGATAAAGCTTACTTTAATGTATTGACTTCGTTTTAGAGCCCATCGTTACTGTTCATGAAACCATTCTTGCGGGCCCGTATTCCCGAACTTTTTTACACTTATTTGACGTTCGTGGTATTAGTTTATTTTATCTTTATTCAGAATTTAAAACAGTTTCGATAAGCATTTATGTTTTTAGATTATTCCTTTTAATGAAGAAGATTATATATTATGTCGGCTGGGATTTTCAATGCTGGAAAAGGTAGACTACATAGATCCCCTTGCACGATTATCAAAAATCAGGAACATGAAGCGTGGCTTAATTGTGCGAACTGTTATCTTAAAGTGTCTTAGAGAGGCAGAAGGTTCTGGAAGAACTATAAAAGAAATAAGTGATAAGACTAATCTTAGCTACGGGGTTATTTTACATCACCTAAGAAAGTTGGAGCAAGAAAAGATCGTGTCAAGAAAGGGGAAGAAACCTTACAAATGGTTATTGACAGGTCTTGGCCAACGACTAATAGATAAATACCTAGAAGTTAGGTTTCCAGCAGCGCCTTGAGGAGATTTACATCCGTAATCATTCCAACCAGATCTCCCTTAGCATTGACCACCGGGAATTGGTCGATGTCGTATTTCCTCATCATTTTTGCACATTCACTCACCGATATTTGTTCAGCTACTTTAATAACGTTAGTTACCATAACCTCGCTAACTGGTTTTTTTGGCAATTTTAGCTTCTTTTTTGCTATATAGATATACGTAGATGCGTCCCATGACCATTTAGTTCCCTCACTAGCTGCAGATACTTCAGAAACTTTACTTTCATCAACAACCTCGCTAAGGGAAATGAAATCGGTATCAGTAATTATTCCTACGAGTTGTCCTTCATTACCTAGAACTGGTAGTGCTTGAACATCAGCAAGCCGCATAACTATATATGCAACAGGTAAAGGAGTACCTTCCCACACGGCAGTTATTTTCTTCTGCACATACGGTTTAATTGATTTATCAATATTCATACGAGAAATGGCCTTCCAAACAATGTCTGCAACTGTTATAATACCGACAAGTTCACCATCTTCAACAACAGGCAACCTACGAATATTTTTATCGAGTAGTATCTTCGCAGCATCTTTAATATCTGCATCTGGAGTAGTTACTATAGGGTCTCGTGTCATAAGCATAGCTATTTGCTCTTCATCAGGTTTTTGCATTAAATCAGTACGAGTAACTATTCCAACAACTTCCTTTGTTCCTTTCCTCACCACGGGTAATCCCATTACTCCGTGTTTATTCATTAATTCCAATAGATGTTCCCTGTTCCCTGGAACCTCAACATACACTACGTTTCTAGTCATGATATTACTGACTTTCATAGCTCCGCCTCCTCAAACGGTGTTTAAGACCACCAATTATGATGTGTAAAACTCTCATTAAAACTCCACAAAAATAAGTGAACCAACACTTATAAAACTTTAACTCTTGACAAACATATTGTATGCAGCAAGTCTCTTGACATCATGCAATCAATGAGTTCAAAAAAGCTAATTTCCACTAAATTCACAAGTTGTTACTCAGTTGAACAGTGACATGGCTTTTCTCCGCATTTGGGGCAAACTCCATGATATTTGCTTACCGCAGATTCTTCTAAGTCTATGTCCAAAATATTGCATAAGCTGGCAAGCCAAGCAAAAACATCCCCGACTTCCTCCTTTAACCCTTCTCTGTCGTTATCTAACAGCGCCCTACCTAATTCTCCTATTTCTTGAACTAACCAAGTAAAGGTTTTAAATATTCCACGTTTAGAATCTCTATGATAGTATAATTCTTTCATTAGCTTTTGAAATTCCCTAATGTGCACCAAGTGTCCTCCAGATATTTTATTCATTTTTATTAGATATCTCAGTGTTGCTACTAACAAACCTACATTATAATATTTGATACTTATCATAAAAAATATTGTAGGAAATTTTTGGGTTATTTTTTAAGGTTAAAGTACTCTCTAATGTTAATGTACTCATATGCATCGGTCAAGTTGTCGAAGCAATAATGAACTTTTTGGAAGTCTTTTCTGAATTCAGCGACATCTTTAGCAACTTTTTTTGGGTCTTCTTGGTCCAAAACAACTCTTTTAATTAATTCAGCTATCTCTACCATATCAGATTCTTTCATCCCTAGTCTAGTTATTTCGCTGACGCCTAAACGTATACCTCCAGGTCTTCTATAATCTCTTCCGACTCTTTTGTCCCATGGAAGCAAATTTCGATTAACGATGATGTTAGCTTCCTCTAATTTTTTCTCAACTGTCATGCCATCCTTTAATGGCGTTTCACTAATATCTACCAGAATTGTGTGCGACTCAGTGAATCCCTTATGTTCAGCAAGAACCTTGAATCCCCTCTCATATAAGGCCTGACCTAGTGCCTTCGCGTTTTTAATAATTTGCTCCGCGTATTCTCTACCGAAAGCAAGCATCTCTGCAAAAGCCACTGCTCTTGGTAGCAGCAGCCTTAGCTGCTGCTATTCCCAGCGACCAGATGCAAGTGATGATTGCTCATCGTAGATGGGAAAGCGGCCATTTTTAGAACCTCCGCATACTTGTTATGTGAGAAAACTGCTCCTCCTTGTGGCCCCGGTAATGTTTTATGAGTGCTGATTGTAAATACATCTGCACCTTCTCTTAAGGGATCCTGGAATTTTCCGCCAGCAATTAGCCCTGCGACATGTGCGCCGTCAAAGTGTATGTATGCACCAATCTCGTCTGCAATTTCTCTGATTTCCTTTACTGGTTCTGGGAAGAGAAATACGCTGGCGCCCATTATGAAAAGTTTTATTTGTTTTCCTTGCTTTTCAAGTCTTTTAACCTTTTTAGCTGTTCCATCAACGTCGATGTTCATCTCTTTTTCGTCAAAATCAAAATAATGCACTTTCAATCCTCTAACTTTCCCAGCTGTGCCCCAAAGCTTTTTCTTTGCGTAACTTATGTGACCACCCGATGGGATAGATATGCTCATGATGTGATCTCCAGGTTCGGTAAAAGCCGTATATACTATTAAGTTTGCAATTACACCGCTAATGGCGCGAACATCGGCGAACTCTGCATTAAATAGTTTTTTAGCCAATTGGATAGCAATTTCTTCTACTTGATCTATATAGACACAACCTGCGTATACACGTTCACCTGGCCAACCTTACCGGTCCCCTATAAGTCAGGGACTTTCGGCGTATCTATTTCCGAAATCACTGCATAGGCATTCCCTGACTGCTGGGCTTGGGATGTTTTTCCGACCCAGCAGTTTATGCTGGGTTTTCGGAAGCAATTAACGGAATTGCGCTACGAAACCACTCATGATGCTTCTTTAACAACATAAATATTTTATCGTAGTATTCTTTTGCTTCTGTTTCTTTCACGATTCCTATCCCTCCTATTTTAGGTATATTAAATTTATCTCTCGGACTTATCAATATGTCTATTAGCTATTTATGGCTACTTTAATAATTCTGCCCAGTAATTCTAACTCTTTTTTGAGGTCAAGTACAATTTTGTGAAGAGATAATTGCAAACTCGGAGATGCACGTCAACTGTTAAAATTCTTAGATGTGAAGGTCTTAACAAAATGAAGTTCGATTAGGGTTTCATTGTTTAAAAATGGTTATACCGTATTATTTATCATTTGTGAATACTTATTTTACGCCTATGGAAATTGTCGCATTTGATAGGGAAAAGTTAATATTTTGTTCTTTAATCTAGTTGTTTAGATAATTCGGAGGGTGTTACTTGCCTCGTAAATCTAAAAAGAAGAAAAAGGAAGGACCAATGCCTGTAACTGGTGCTGGATTAATTAGATTCTTTCAGGACGAGACTAGAGGGATAAAAGTTGGACCAGTGGCTGTCATTTTACTCTCGCTTTTCCTGATTATTCTAGTGGGGATTGCTTGGCTGAGATCCTATGGATTGATACCATTCCCATAGGTATCATTGTCATTATTGCGTTTTAGCGAAACGGAAGGTATTATTAATAAAACCAGTTTTCAATTTCTTAATTTCTTCTTGTGAAAGTTTTTCCATTATTACTTTGTCTTTTTTTGAATGAATTATTGCACTGTTCCCAAGTGGATCTTCAATTATAATTGTGATTTTTTCTTTTCCGCTTTTTACTTCTTCAATTGTACTTAGAATTTTATCGCATCTTTTTTGTTTTTTCTTGTTTTTTGTCCATCGTTTAGCTATTTCAACGACGTCTTTCACTCTTTCTAGTATTCCTTCGACATTTGTTATAAATGCCGTTGAACTTGGTCCTGGCTCCACTTTAATGCCCAACTCAGGTATCCTTATGGTTGCTGTTGAAGACCTAATCACCTTTGCATAGAGGTCTTGAGATGTTTCCACTTTAAGAGAATATCTCGAGGGGATCCTTTCTGCTGTGCAAATTATATCACTGTGTTTGAATCCGCATTTTTCACATTGGAGAGTTAATAGTAAAACTTCTCCGAAGTGGGGAATAACAACTGTTGTCATTTTTTCCATTAACGTTTCATTGCCGCAGATTGGGCATTTAGAAACAGTAACTTTAAGTGTGTTTTTCTTCATCTACTTTACACACCCACCTATTCAAATTCTAATTTCTATTGAGCACTTGGAGGCTGGCAGTTTTGAGTAGGATAGAGAGAGCTGTGAGGGTTTACAGTAAACTTTTCGCCCTGCCAAGTGCGAGGATACTTCTGATTGTTAGTTTGCTGTTAAGCCTTTTTATGGCGTTTTTATCTAACATTTCGTTCTACCTTAGAACTTTAGATTTAATAATATTTCCCTATATTATTTGCGAAAGTGTTGTTGGAATCTGGGGTTCTCTAATTGTTTCAGCCATTATGAGTTTAATGATAATTAAGGGGAAAACTAAAGTTCTAAATTTCAGAAGACTTATAGCACTGAATACTTTTTCTGTTGTTCTTCTGTACGCAGTATATGGTTTGCCAACCTTGGTATCGATTGGTGATTATGAAGTTGCCGTGTTTTCACTTATAATTGGTATAGCTATAATGACGTCGTTCAGAATTATCGCTTGTTATTCTATTTCGCAAGTATCTGTGCTAGAGGTAATTACCATATCTACAATTCAGCCTTTTCTCCTAATGCTTTTGAGAGAAGTATTATTAAACTTTCTTTTTCCTCGGGAACTTCCAGTACCCTCGGTGAAACAGTATATTATTCCTTTAATTTTGATTTTGCTAATTTTTCTATTTTCTACGTCGATATATCTTAAAACCGTGAATAGCAGTGTAAAGTCGTCTCTTGGCGTTGGTGGCTTGGAGCTTTTTAAAGCCTTTATTGCTGAATGGACAGAGCAGGAAGACGCGCCCCTAGAGATGCTTTTAACTAGAATTGGTGAGGAGAGAACTTTGCCCGTGGCAGTTATATGCTTCAAAAATATAAAGGAACGTATAAAAGCTATTTTGTTAATCCCAACTATCCATCCAGGTCCCTTTAAAACCATTGGGAGCAGTTTGTTACCTCATTTTCTAGCTAAAGAGCTAAAGCAGAAAACAGGGGCGGAGGTTATAGTCCTCCATGGACCATGTGACCACTCTCTTAATTTAACATCAAAGAATCAACTCCAATACGTACTAAATGAAATTATCAAAAACATAAACGATATCAGCTATGTTGATGGAGCTACCTCAATAACTTACGCTAAAGAGGGTGCCATGACGGTAAAAACTCAGACTCTCGGCGATCTTACATTGATTATTGCAACCCGCTCACCTTTACCGATGGATGACATCTCTCTTGGTGTGGGACTCTTGACCACCAAAATAATTGAAAAGGAAGGAAGCAAGAAGGCATTCTTTGTTGATGCCCACAATTGTATGGGTGAAACATTTGAAGATGTATTAATAGGTTCTGAAACTGCTAAGGAACTTATTTTGGCAGCGCAAAAAAGTTTTAAACAATTGTTGAATATGCCCATAAGGCCGCTTAAAATAGGAGTTGCCAAAGGTAGAGATATTAATATCCCGTTGGAGAAGGGCTTGGGAAGTGACGGTGTTTCCGTTTTGCTTATGGAAATTGGCAGCGAATACTATGCATATGTTGTTTTTGATAGTAATAATTTGGATTTTGGCCTTAGAGAGCAAATAATTGATCGACTGAGGAAAGAACTTGGAATAAAAGATGCTGAGGTCATGACTACGGATACTCATGAAGTAAATGCGGTGTCTCCGAGTAAAGGCGGATATGTTCCCCTTGGAAGAGAAATTAATCGTGAGGAATTAATTTCATATGTGGTTGATCTAACTAAACAAGCAGAAAAAAACATGGAACCAGTAAAAGTGGGATCTAAAATAGTAGAGATACCTAAATTAAAAGTTATGGGAGAACAACAAGTATCTATATTAACATCCGCTATTCCGATTGGGTATTCGATTGCAAAAAATGCCGCAATTGCCACATTTATCCCAACGCTCGTTGCTTCTATACTATTTTTACTGCTTTTTATTTAAAGCATTAGATATTCATGTTTTTCACGACTTCTCAAATAGAGGTAGTATTTGTAGGAAGCGTAAAGCGCATCAACTGCTCTTTCAGGCGTTGGATAGCAAGGTATTCCTAGTTCCTCAACTTTTTGTATATTGCCCATTACATATTCTCCCAATGGGACACAAAAAACTAAGGGCTTAGTATTCTGATCTTGCAACACTTCGGCAACTGCTTTACCTACTTCAACTACTTTAAGTGCTGGCACAATGAGAGAAATCCCATTGATTTCTTCCGTTTTCATAAAGATTCTAGTGCTTTCAACGTACTGTTCTGTTGTAACTAGAAAACTTAAATCAAGTGGATTAAAGCTGCTTGTCCATGGAAAAGCTATTCCTTTGAGCTTCTTCAGCACAGTGCTTGAAAGTTCAGCTATTTCCAATCCAAGTGAAACAGCTCTGTCAACAGATAATACTCCCATAGATCCGGCATAGGTTACAACGGCAATTTTATTTCCTTTCATTAAGGGTTGCAAGGCAAAAAATCTAACAAAATCGAATAATTGCTCAAGGTTTTCAGCCTTTACCGCCCCACATTGTTTAAAGGCAGCATCATAAATCTCTGCATTTCCAGCTAGACTTGCGGTATGAGAACTAACAGCTTTTTTGCCTTCCTCGGTTCTCCCACCCTTTAATATTACAACAGGTTTCTTCAAAACAGTTTTTTTAAGCGCTGCCAAAAACTTTCTGCCATCACTTACACCCTCAAGATACATACCCACAACTTTTGTCTCTGGGTCTTCTGCAAGATATTCTAACATATCTGCCTCATCTACATCAGCCTTATTTCCAATAGTGATAACCTTACTGATTCCCCATCTGGGACCGTATATTTCAAACATACCAGCTGCAAAGATACCAGCCTGTGTTATGAAACTTATACCTCCCTTTCTAAGATTTTTCACCTTAGCAAAAGTTGTTATAAGATTTTTATGAGTGTTAACTATTCCTGCACAGTTTGGACCAACAATTCTGATACGTTCTTTTTTAGCAATAGTACGTATTTTCTCTTGAAGTATCGATCCCTCTCCGCCAATCTCAGCAAAACCACCAGCCTCGATAATGACAGCCTTAACGCCCTTACTAACACAATCCATCAAAACTTCAGGAATAATTTTTGCCGGAACAATGAGTACGGCAAGATCAACCTCATCTGGAACATCTAAGATAGATTTATAGCATCTGAGTCCAAGTATTTTATCTACCTTCGGATTAATGGGATAAATTTTACCCTGAAACTTGCCTCCAATAAGGTTTACCAGAACGTTGTAGCCAAGCTTGCCTGGTGTTGCAGAAGCACCAATTACTGCAACAGATTTTGGCTCAAAAAAGTATTTGAGTTCATCACGTAGTGGTATTTCTCCGTACCTCAGGGTTTTCAGTTCTTGCTCACTTTTGGCGGATGGTATGTCGGCCACGTAGTTCCCTCCAAATTTGACAACCAAGAAAAACCGTGAGAGAAATATAAACCTTTCATAGCCGATTGTTTACATTTAAATTCAATTTTGATAACCTAAAATACAATAAACGAGGCCTTATTCTATATATTTGTAAAACTTATTTTTGAAAATGGTAACAAAATTTGAAGATCTAAATTTGAAGAATTAAGAATTATTTTATCAATGTCTCTTAAAAACATGAGTAAAAACGCAGAAAAATGAACAGTTGCTGTTTTATGTCCTTTTGCATAAACACATAATAAATATAAACAGATATAAATAGAAACTTTACACACTACACATAGAGGAAAAACTTGTGCAGCTATAATGTTTTAAAGAGGGAAAAGAAATGGTGGAAAAAGAAAAGATAATAGAAATACGGGTCCATGGCCGGGGTGGGCAGGGCGCAGTAATTTTCTCAGAATTGGTCGCAAAAGCTGCTTATTTGGATGGATACATGGCTCAATCGTTTCCGTTTTTTGGCGCAGAAAAGGCGACTCTCTAGCAAGGGTCGCCTCTGCATAGACGTGGAGCCCCTTTAATGGCATTTACACGAATTAGCAATAAGGAAATTTTGTTGAGGAGCCAAATATACTCTCCTGATGTTGTCGTCGTTCTGGATCCAGCTCTTTTAGAACTGGTAAACGTAACGGACGGACTAAAAAATGGTGGCTGGTTAATTGCGAACACCACCAAAAAACCCGAAGAGCTAAGCTCTCTGGGGAGTTTTAAAATCGCTACTGTTGATGCAACGGGTATTGCGTTGGAACTAGATTTAAAAGTTGCTGGCTTTGCTGTAGTTAATACGCCAATGTTAGGGGCTTTTGCTAAAGCAACAAACTTAATATCATTAGAATCTGTTAGAAAAGCGATTTTAGATGAATGGACAGGAGAAATAGCTGAATTAAACGCAAAAGCAGCTGAAATAGCGTACGAGCGAACGCTGATAAAAGACTAGTCATCTCTTCTTTATTTTGTTATAGAAATCAAGGTGATTATTACTTGAGAGTATTTTGTGTTATTCCTGCCTTTAATGAGGAAAAATACATTTATGATGTTGCTAAGATGGCTAAGGAATTTGTAGATGTCGTCGTTGTTGTGGATGATGGCAGTACAGATAAAACTTTCAGTAGGGCTATAGATAGTGGCGCAGTTGTGCTTAGACACGAGGAAAACATGGGTAAGGGAGCTGCCTTAAGAACCGGATTTAAATATGCGTTAGAACATGGTGCTGACGTCGTTGTGACTCTGGATGGAGACATGCAACATGACCCTCTGGAGATTCCTAAATTTCTTGAAAAGATTAGGGAAGAGGGCGCAGATATTGTCGTAGGTTCTCGTTTCCTAGAGAAGGTGAAAGGTATGCCTATACAGAGAAGGTTAAGCAATTTTATCACTACTAAAATCTTGAATAAGGTTTTCAAAGTTCCTGTAACAGATTCTCAAAGCGGTTTTAGAGCCTTTAAAAGAAAAGTGTTAGAAGAAGTTACCTTTAAGGATAACAGGTATGGTGCAGAGACGGAGATTCTCATAGAAGCTAAACGAAAGGGGTTCAACATCGTGGAGGTCCCTATTTCGGTGAAATACGAAGGACAAAAATCTAAAATACGTCCTATAAGGGAAACTTTTAGTTGGATTTGGTTAATTATTAAAAAATGTTTTGGATAGTATAGATCTACTCCGTCTCCATCATCTTCTCTATGTTTTTCCAGTTTTCATCTACCCATCTTTGTATTTCTCTGATATCTTCGTCTGATAGACCTCTAAATCTTCCTTGAAGTTTCAAATATTCTTCAACGGGCTTCCTTTTGCTTGGATCTAATAGTCTTTTGCTTGGACCCGAGAGTTTAAATTTTCCATGATCAATTTCATATAATATCCATAGACCTGTCTCCACTGCAAGCTTAGATATTTTTACTGTTAGTTTTGAATCATATCGCCAACCAGGTGGGCATGGTGACAGAATATGTAAGTATCTTGTTCCTTCTCCCTTTAGTTCTTTAGCTCTTTTCACTTTTTCATACAAGTCTTTAGGATATCCTGAGGTAGCTGTCGCCACGTAAGGTATTTTATGGGCTGCCATGATCATTGGCATATCCTTTTTGTGCTCCTTTTTGCCTAGTACTGGAGTCGTTGTTGTTAATGCTCCATAGGGTGTTGCTCCACTTCGTTGAATTCCAGTATTCATATACGCTTCATTATCATAGCATATGTATATGAAATCCGTTCTTCTTTCTGCTGCTCCTGAGAGAGCTTGTATTCCTATGTCCGCTGTTCCTCCATCTCCGGCCCATCCTACAACAGTAATGTCATCTTTCCCCCTTGCTTTTAGCGCTGCTACTACACCTGAAGCTGCTGCACCTGTTGCTTCAAAAGCCATGTTCAACACTGGTACACCTATGCCCGATCTCGGGTACAATCCTTGAATTACCGCGGTACAACACGCTGGTATTACTAGTACCGTTCTTTTCCCTAGGGCTTTTAGAACGTGTCTTAATGCTAGTGTTGCACCACATCCTGGACATGAAGCATTTCCCGACATTATGTATTCTTCTTCAGGTAAACCTAATATGGTCATATTCATCACCTCAATAATCCATACCATTCAGCTTCTTTCGTCAATTGTCCAGTTTCTATGATGTTGAATACGGTCTCTATCATCTTTCTTTGATCTTCTGGCTTTACATCACGTCCTCCAATGCCCATTATGAAATTTAACACTAATGGTCTCTTTTCAAGTGAATATAGTGCTGATTCTATTTCTGTTGCACTTATTCCCTTATGACCATAGCTGATGTTTCTATCCGCAACTACTAATGCCTTCAGTCCTTTTGCAATTTCTCTAATTTCATCGTCTGGGAATGGTCTAAACACTCTTAGTTTTATAGCGCCTACACGGTATCCTTCTTCACGCATTAAATCAACAACATACTTGGCCTGAGCTGCTAGCGCACCCATAGAGACTATCGCCACGTCAGCATCATCAACTTTATATTTCTCAATTAAATCTCCGTGATTCCTGCCGAACTTCTTTTCAAATTCTTTGGCAATCTCTTTAATCTTTCTTTTCGCATTAAGAAGACCTTGATGCATTAGATAGCGGAACTCCATGTACCCCACGGGAGACTCCCCTCTTGGCTCCGGCCATACAATGTTTCCATGCGTAACTGGATGGCCAACGTCCGTAATGTCAAAGGGTGGTTCATATGGTGGTAAAAAGTCTTCTACCTCTTCTTCACTCAAAATTTCCAACGGCTGAGATGTATGACTCAAGATGAAGGCATCACTACAAATCATTGCTGGCATTTTTACCTCAGGATCCTCAGCAACTCTATAAGCTTGAATAATTGTGTCAAATATCTCCTGGTTGCTTTCTACGTAAAATTGCATCCACCCCGTGTCACGCTGTGATAAGCTATCAACGTGATCAGACCATATGTTCCACGGTGGACCCATCGCTCTATTTACCACGGCCATAACCACAGGTGCTCTAGTTGCCGCCGCCCAATGAAGCATTTCGTGCATTAGAGCCAATCCGTGAGCTGAAGTGGCAGTGAAGGTTCGCGCCCCAGCAACAGATGCTCCTATACAAGCAGCCATCGCGCTGTGCTCACTTTCAACTCGAATATACTCAGCTTTCATTTCTCCCTTTTCAATGAACTCAGAAATTTTTTCTATTATTGATGTTTGGGGCGTTATAGGATATGCTGCCACAACATCGACTTTCGCTGCCTTTGCCGCGTAGGCTGCTGAATAATTACCAGTTGTAATTATTACTTTACCCATATCCTCACCTCTCTTGTTAAAATTCTCTAACCATCTCTATGGCCTTTGCAGGACACTCTTCGGCGCAAATGCCGCATCCCTTGCAGTAAACATAGTCTATCTTCGGTCCTTCCTCCTTTGTAAATATTATGGTCGCCTCTGGACAGTATAACCAGCAGAGCCCACATTTCGTACATTTATTAAGGTCAATTACTGGTTTTAATGTTCTCCAAGACCCTGTTTTACCCATTGCACTCTTTGCTGGCTTTGATAATGGGGTAGGCGGCAACTTTTCCAGAAGGCTTGAACCGGATTGCATTTACTCCACTTCCAAAAGGTATAGGTGACTTTTCAATTGACACAATACCGATTTATCTTTAAAACCTTACTATTTCTCTCTTTGGAACGTAACTTCTTGGATGCCTTTCCTAAAGAATGGGCATAATTTAGAGGTAAGAAAAGCAGCTAAAATTTTAGGACCATGCTAAGATTGCTGCAATATTTGCATGCTCGATTTTATTTCTCAATTCAACATTAACGTACTTTATCATAAATTTTTTAAGTAATAATGTAATTAACCTTTTAAGTTACCGGTCGGTCGACCGGATTCCAGAGAACATTGAAAGAGGTGTTCTGTGTGTCTGAAGAAAACGTCGTGTTTATAGGAAACAAACCTGTAATGAACTACGTACTTGCTGCCGTAACTCAATTAAATAGCGGAGCAGATGAAGTTGTTCTTAAAGCTAGAGGAAGAGCAATCAGTAGAGCGGTTGACGTGGCAGAAATCTTAAGAAACAGATTCATGACTGGACTAGAGGTAAAAAACATAAAAATAGGTACCGAAACAATCGAAACATCTGAAGGAAATACAGCAAACGTATCAGCAATAGAAATAGTACTAACGAAAAAGAAATAAACATTTTCTCTTTTCTTTTATTAGCATTATAACTCTAAAAGTAATTTAACCTTTTTTTAACTCTCACATTCCTATATTCGAAGTTTAAAATAATGAAGTATGATTAAAAGCGGTAAACTGAATGTTACGGTTTATATATAGGTCCTGTGTATATTTGGCGTCGTTTTCCTTCAAACTTGTTAAAAAACATAAATATTTTGTACATATAAGTAAACAATCAAATCATATGACTTTTCGAAAGTTTGATAAGAAAAACATAAAAAATAATTTTGTTCTAAATTCTTTGAAGGGTGAGAAAATGTCCGAAAATAAAGTTCCTAAAATAGTAGTTACACCACCAGGTCCAAAAGCAAAGGAGTTATTGGCGAGAGATGAAAGATATATATCGCCCTCCTATGTTCGATGGTATCCACTTGTAGTCGAAGAGGGGAAGGGTTGCATAGTAAGGGATGTGGATGGAAATGAGTACATCGATTTCAATAGTGGATTAGCCGTTATGAACGTAGGTCATTGTCATCCAAAAGTTTTAGAAGCTATTAGAAATCAGTCAGAAAAATTATTACATTATAGCAACACTGACTTCTACTATCGACCTGTCATCGATTTAGCTGAAAGACTTACAGAAATCACTCCGGGAACCTTTGAAAAGAAAGTGTACTTTGGTAATAGCGGAGCAGAAAGTATAGAAGCTGCAATTAAGATGGTTAGATGGCATACAAGAAGACCGAGAATATTAGCTTTTATAGGGGCATTCCATGGGCGAACTTATGGCGCCATGAGTTTAACATCGAGCAAGCCCGTACAAAGAAAATATTTCTTCCCATTGGTACCAGGAGTAACACATGTACCATACCCCTATTGCTATAGATGTCCATTCAAACTAGAGTTCCCAGATTGCGATTATTGGTGTATTGATTTCATAGATGAATGGGTCTTCCACAAATATATTCCGCCGGAAGAAGTAGGAGCGATTATAATTGAACCTATACAGGGTGAAGGCGGATACATCGTACCTCCGCCAGAATACCATCAAAAATTAAAGAAACTAGCAGAAAAATATGGTATTCTCTATGTTGATGATGAGGTTCAAGCCGGTATGGGAAGAACTGGAAGATGGTTTGCAATAGAACACTGGAACATTGAACCCGATGTAATATGCATTGCTAAAGGAATTGCATCAGGGTTACCGCTTGGAGCAACGGTGGCAAAGGCTGAGGTAATGGATTGGGAAGGAGGGTCGCATGCATCGACCTTCGGAGGCAATCCGGTTTCATGTGCAGCTGGACTTGCGGTAATCGACATCATTAAAGAGGAAAACCTACTTGAAAATGCTGAGACTTTAGGAAACTATATAATAGACCGTTTTAAAGAGATGCAAGAGAAATATGAAATGATTGGTGATATTAGAGGAAAAGGATTAATGATTGGTGTAGAACTTGTAAAGGATAGGAAAACAAAAGAACCAGCCAAGAAAGAGGCTCAAGAAGTCATGTTAAGGTCTTGGAAACGAGGAATCGCATTAATAACTGCAGGTATCTCAACTATTAGAATCGCACCACCCCTAATAATAACAGAGGAACTAGTAGATATTGCACTAGAAATTATAGAAAAGTCCATTGCTGAAGTAGAGAAAGAATACTTAAAGAAATAACTCTTTTACTTAACTCCCCTTTTTATTATTTTATTATTTTGTAACAGCAGTTAAAAATACAAAATGGTTCAAGTGTAACTATACGGTATTCTTGTTACCAAGGTACAAGACTATCTATACCCCATTGCAGTAGCAACAGTTTGTCCTGCCGAAATTCCTCCATCACCGGGGGGAAGCAACCTATGCGAAATAAACTTTAATTTATATTTTTCAACTTCTTTTCTAATGGTTTTTGTAATTACCTCATTATAAGCAACCCCACCTGAAAAACCGATTATCTTTATTCCCTCTTCCATCGCTATATTAATTGCGGCGCTAACTAATCCTTTTGCCAAAGCCTCTTGAGCCGCTGCCGCTACATGTTCCCTTCTGGCTTTTTTAGACTCTTCAAGTACATCGAGGAGAATATTAGTAGTATTGATCACATATGTGCCGCCATCTTGTTCAATGGAAACTGTTACCTTTGCTTTTGAAGGATCTCCAAGTGTTGCAATAGACTCTAATCTCATGGCGGGCTCGCCCTCATAAGTTCTTTCAAAGCATATGCCTAGAAGAGCAGATATGGCATCTAATACTCTCCCTGCACTGGTAGTCTCAGTTAAATTTATTTTTTTAGAAATCTGTGAAAGTACTATATTTAGCTCTATTTCTCCTTTCTTAAATCCTTTAATACACTTATCTAAGAGAATTTCTCTTAATTCCTCCATCGACAGCACCTTACTTAAAATGCCAGCGACCATTCTGGCTGGGTATTTTGCAGCTAAGTCTCCTCCAGGCATGGGTTGCGGTTCTAGATGTCCTCTTCTTTCAAACCAATTGTAGGATCCTACAAATATTTCTCCTCCCCACGGCTTTCCATCTAAGCCGTATCCCACTCCATCAGCAACGATACAAACAATATTTTCGTCGAGAGGTATTTTATGTTCAACAAGTAGTTTAACCATGTGCGCAAAATGATGTTGAACCTTAACAACGTCAATATTCCATTGTTCAGCCAGTTCCTTCGCAAGTCTAGTTGTTAAAAATAGTGGATGTAAATCGCAAGCTATAATATCTGGTTTTTTAACTCTTGTAAGCTTCATCATATGGAAGAGGCTTTCCTTAAGAAATTCAAGGGTTTCTAAAATTTCAACGTCACCAATATGTTGGGTCAAAAAACATCTATCTTCTAAAAGAACTGCTCCAGTAACTCTTAGCTCAGGACCTGTACCTAAAACTACAACACTAGATTTAAACGGTAGAATTATTGGTTCTGGAACATAGCCGCGAGACCTTCTCAAAAATTTAGGTAAACCATCGACAACTCTTATGACACTATCATCACATCTCTGATAAATACGCCTATTATGCAAAAGAAAGTAGTCAGCAATATTTCTAAGCCTCTTTAAAGCATCTTCATTAGTAATAGCCATAGGTTCCCTTGGAAGATTCCCACTAGTCATAATAACAGCAGGTTCTTTGGTGTATCTAAAAAGCATGTAATGAAAACCACTATAAGGTAACATAACTCCTATGGTATGAAGCCCTGGGGAAATCCATTCACTAAGATAATATTCATCAGACTTCTTCAAAGCGACAATAGGACGCCTAAAAGAAGTTAAAAGTTCTTCTTCAACTTTGGAAACCTCAGCAAAACTTCTAACCACATTTATATCTGGAGCCATTATGGCAAACGGCTGCCAAGGTCTCCTCCGCCTCTCACGAAGCGTAAGTACAGGATCATCCTCAGTTGTTTTCGTAGCGATATGAGTTCCTCCAATACCTCTAATGGCGAGAATATAGCCTTCATCGATAAGTTTACCAGCAGTTTTCAACGGCTCTTCATCGTCAATGACCTCTCCATTCTTGTCGCATAGTACCATTTTAGGCCCGCAGACAGGACAAGCAATAACTTGAGCATGAAAGCGCCTATCTAAAGGATCCTCATATTCCCGTGCACATTCAGGGCAAAGAGGAAAATCTACCATTGTAGTTTTATCACGATCATATGGGAGATCAAAAATAATAGTAAAACGTGGACCACAAATAGAACAGGCAATAAAGGGATAGAGATATCTTCTGTCATTTGGGTCAAAAAGCTCATGTAAACACTCTTTACAAATAGCTATATCGGGAGGAATATATGATATACCGGATTTTTTAGTTTTCTTTTTACTTTTTTTAATTTTAAATGTACTGAATTCTCCCCTATAGTTCATAAATTTAACATTTATACTCGTATATTTTGAAATTGGCGGTTTATCGTTCTTCAAAACCTCCAAAAAGTCATCTATATTCTTTTTCTCGCCTTCGACAACAATTTTGACACTACCATCTCCTTGATTTAAAACGTATCCTGTGAGAGCTCTTTTAACTGCTATTCTATAGACAAAAGGGACGGAAACCAACTCCTTGAACAATACCAGTCACAAGAATCTCTGCTCTAATTTTCATTTGCCTCACCAACGAACCTTAACTTAATTTTAAGCACATAGCAAGAAGATAAGAAGAGTGATAAATTTAATAATTACGCTTAACTCAAGATAAATCGATAAAAAAGAGCATATTCAACATCTTATATGTACATGGTGATAAGGATATTACGTATGTTAGAAATAAATAATGTAAGATATAAAACTTAATTTCGGAAGGAACCATAATATTATGGTGCTATAGGTTTAGGTTTAGTAATAGATTTGTCTGGGAGGATGGCTTTTGGTCTCACTACCAACCCCCGAGGACATTAAAAAATTAAGAAAAAAGGTTGGGCTTACACAAACAGAACTAGCCAAACTTGCAGGGGTAAGTCAATCACTTATTGCACGAATAGAGAAAGGAACTGTGGATCCAAGGCTTTCAACCCTTAGAAGAATAATTGAAGCAATAAAACTTGTTGAAATGAGAGCAAAGAAAGCGAAGTCCGCAAAAGACGTAATGTATAGTCCAGTAATAACGATAAAATCAAGTGAAAAAGTAAAGAAAGCCATTGAACTTATGGAAAAATATGCTATATCCCAGTTGCCTGTTGTAAATGATAATGGTGTGCCAGTTGGAAGTATAACGGAGTCAACAGTTCTTAAAAAGTTACTTTCAGGAGAACCTGAAAAAATACTAAAATTAAAAGTTGAAGAAATTATGGAAGAAAGTTTTCCAACAATTACTCCTTCAACAAATATAAAAGATATACAACAACTAATTCTAAAGAAATATCCTGCAGTCTTAGTAATGGAGAAAGGAAAAATAGTCGGAATAATAACAAAAATTGACTTAATAACAAAAGCGGTAGTAAAATAACTTCTTGTTCTTTTGTAACAACACTCCTTCACCCTTTCATTTCCTGTGGAAATTATAGTAATTCTAGGAAATACTTTATATATGTAAAACTAGCAATCTCCCAGTATAGTAGATTTCTTCCATAATTTAATTTTGTTATGAAAATAATTTGACTTGATTATCGGACAGAATTGATGAACTGTTACGTTAGTAACAAGACTTTCCTCTTCTTATTTCTATTTTTTCCAAGGGAAATTAGAGGGTGTGAGATTTCTTGTTACTAAGTTAACAAATAAGTTTTTACATAGAATAATTTTTCTTGTTTCTTTTGTAACAAGAAAATTAATATTTGAAACGTACATATTTGTATGTAGTATCGTGGTGGTAGAGGTGGAGTAAATGGTTGTTCCGCTCGTTGTATTCTGTTTCGATTTTAGTAAAAAGCCTGAAAAAATGGATGATTTTCGTAAATGGGCTAGACGAAAGACCGTTTTTTATAGGAAACTGTATGGTGCAGATATAAAAAATGTTAAGCGTAGAGTTGACGGTTCTTTTTTGGAGGCTGTTTATCATGTGCGGGGGTTAACAGATACAATTCCTTGTTTAAGACTTGACAGGAGTGTTTTTGCCGTCAGGCCCGAAGATTTTCGTAAGGTTATTAGTTTTTTCGAGGAATTTCCTGAAGTAGAATATAAGTTTTTCTTAGGGGTTTTTGATGAAAAAGAGATTAGAAATGATATGATTTCTTCTTCTATTTCAAAAAATAGCTTAGAAGCGCTTGAGAAGTCTTTTAGAGAAATTATTAAAATTAGAAAATAAAGGTAAAATTTTAGTCAATTTGCAATCAATTTATGTCATTGTTTTCTGGCGGTGCTATGAGATTGCTTCATAATATACTTTTGGCCTTCCTCTTCCATTGCCTTTCACTGGAACTTTTCTTACTTTGCCTTTTAGTATAAGTTTGACAAGCTTGTCGTATAAGGTTGTTCGGGGTACCCCGGTTATTTCCATTAGCTCCGTCCTTGTTAGAGGTCCCTTTTCTTTAAGTATTTGAAGTAGCTCTTCCTCTTGTATTCCCTTTTTTATATTTGCGGCTTTGGCCATTTCTATCGCCTCTCAAAAGTAGAAATATACCATCTTTATAACTTTTTCTCACCTAATTAAGTTAAAGAATAAACTATATATTTTTAGACTTCTTGATAAAAAGTTAGGGTATTTCGCTTTCTAGAGCTTTTTCAATAACTCTATATTCCCTATTTGCTCTGTCTCCTCGTCTATCAAGAAATCCCTTGTTGTACAGTCTTGCTAAGTATGTTGAAACTGTGCTTGGATTTATTGTTTCCCCGAATTGTCTTTGGTATTCTTCTTTTACGTCTGTTGATCTGAACCATCCATATTTGAAATTATTTTTTATTACCCACAGAAGTTTTTCTTTTATTGATAGGGAATTTAAATCAAAGTAAATAACTTCATCCGAACGTAGTTCCTTCCTCTCTTGTTTTGTTTTCGAGAGTATGGCATCTATATATCCTTGTACCTTTTCTTTGTCTAATGCTTCTTTTCCTTTAATGATTAATTTTATTTCACCTTTTCCCGGTATCTTAAACTTTACTTCGACTTCAGCACTATCTTCCACGTTTTTCACCAGGTTTCACTCTTCACAAAAGAGATTTGTGATAACACTTCACATGTATATTTGTTGGTTAGTGAAAGTTAAAAGTTTTTATATTACCTTTTCCATACGTAGCCGGATATTTAAAATGAACTATAGTGTGCGGTTTCTACATCATTCAACTTCACTTATTAATATTCTTGGAAAATAAGTTTTTTATCAAAGTTATAGCTGTTATAAGGAAATTTTCCATTTGTTTCTTCTCTTTCACATTTTCACATGCAATTTCTTCTCCAATGCAGGTTTAAGATTGTTAATGTATGTTTTCCAGTGGAAACAAAGGGGTCAATAATTATACATCTATAATCAAGGTAACTTAAGCTGAACATGAATAGTATTTGTTTTTGACCCCTTTGTTGATTTATGTATTTCACAGTCACATAGCGCCATATGACAAAAAGTTATCAAAATCACAAACTGTGAAGTGAAAAGGTTAAAATCAGTGAAATCGATACAAATAATGAAGTGATGAATCTTTAATCTCTGAAGTTGTGATGAGGTGGCAGGCCGCTGAACATCTTTTCTGAAAATTAACATATATAGTCTCTATTTTTTATAAAAGTGGCGTGTCTTTCACATCTTTTTACATTTAAATTATTTTACATTTTATTCCGATAGAGTTATAACCTTTATTTCGTGTGGAGTATTAGGTTGGGGGTTTAGGAGTGCCAACTGAAAAACCATTAGACAGGATATTCGAGCAGTTTTTGGCAGCACCAAAGATTTTTAAGAATAGAGACGTTCTTAGACCGACCTATGTTCCAGATGAACTTCCTCATAGGGAAAAACAGATAACCAAGGTTGGCATGATTCTTGCATCTGCTTTGAGGGGAGGGACTCCTTCTAACATTTTCCTTTATGGAAAAACTGGTACTGGTAAAACTGTTGTAGCGCAGTATGTTTTGAAACATTTAAAAGAGAAGTGCATGGAGTTTAATGTTCCTGTACCTATCACCTCTTACATTAATTGTCGTATTGTTGATACTAGTTATCGTGTTTTAGCCCACTTATGTAGTGATGTTGGTGTTAGCGTTCCTATCACAGGTTTACCAACTGATACTGTTTACGACAAATTTAGAAAAAGTCTAGACGAAAAGGGGCAACTTATGATAATTGTTTTAGATGAAATAGATCAACTTGTTCGAAAAAATCGTGAAAGTGCTAACGACGTACTATACGACTTAACTAGAATTAATTCAAGCTTAGAGAACTCTAAAGTAAGCATTATCGGAATTTCCAACGACTTAAAATTCAAAGATCACTTGGATCCTAGGGTTATTAGTAGTTTGAGTGAGGAGGAGGTAGTTTTTCCACCGTATACCGCGGACGAACTTAAAGACATCCTTATTCAAAGGGCAAAAATAGGGTTTAACGAGGGAGTGTTAGAATACGGAGTCATTAATTTATGTGCTGCTCTGGCTGCTAGAGAACATGGTGATGCTAGAAGAGCTCTTGACCTTCTTCGTGTTGCTGGCGAAATAGCTGAAAGAGAGGGGTCAAATAAAGTTACTGAGAAACATGTTAGACTAGCTCAAAAAGAGATTGAAAAGGATACTGTAAGTGAAGTTCTTGAAACACTACCAATTCAATCTAAACTAGTTCTTTTCAGCATTTACTTACTGGAGAAGCACAGAGCATCAGAAATAAATACAGGTGATGTCTACGCAGTTTATCAAAATTTATGTAGATACCTCAGGATGGACAGCCTTACCCAGCGAAGGGTTAGCGACATAATAAACGAACTAGATATGTTGGGTCTTGTTTACGCTAGAGTTATTAGTAGAGGAAGATATGGAAGAACTAAAAGAATTAAAATAGGGGTCCCTCTAAACCTCATCGGCGACATATTGGAAAAAGATCCACGGATCAAAGGAGTAGCTGACTACGTACCGCGTATTACTTAACAAATGTCAAAATTTTCACTTCAAAATTTTTTAAATTCATTATGGGCACTTGACAAGGTAATTTATTCGAATTTTTCTCATTTGAAGGGATCCATGCTCCTGAAGAAATTATATGCACACCATTATATTGATCATGAAAAACAAGATGAAAATGTCCTAAATGGAAAATATCAGGAATATTGCTTATTGTAAGTAGGTCTCCGGAGTGGGGTATTAAAGGAATTGTTCCATAACCTGGACACAAATGCCGTGATTTTAATAAAAACTTTGCAAGGTCAATGGGCGTCTTTAAGTTAATTTTTTCCATTAGTTTTTCCGTACCTAATCCGTGAAACAAAAGAACCGATATGTTATGAATTTTTACTAAGGCGGGGTTACCTAAAACTTTAACGTTATCCATTTTGGTAATTTTTTCAATGTTTCTTGTTATCGGTGGTTGTGGAAGTATTGGAAGGGTTGCATCAGCATCTCCAGGGATTATAACGACTTCGATGCTTGTAGGAACTTTCTTAAGATAATTATAAAGTACATCGTAATTCTCCTCTTCTTTAGGATTATTAATTAAGTCACCAGCAATTAAAAGATACTTTATTTTCTTCCTACCATCGTTCTTAAGCCAATCTAAAAAACCTTCAAAACTTTCTGCTTGAAAATTAGGATGTCCTATATGCAGATCAGACATAAATGCGACACATATGTCCGTTTTCGTTCCTTTTGGTTTATGTGCAGGTAAAATATCTGGAAGATCTAGACTCTTTACTTCTATTAGCTGCTTTTCTACCAGTTTTCCTTCTATGTAAATTACTTGGTCTGGTAAATATCGTTTTGCTTCTTCAAAAAGATGAGAATTTTGTCTTGGAATTCTAATGTTTAGTATTCCTGTCTCATCTTCAACGACAAATTTTATATCGTCGTTTTCTCTTTTCTCCAAAATCATTCCAATAATCTTTACATCTTCTCCAATACGTCCTCTTTCGATAACTTCCTTTATATTTTGATATGTGTGTCTAACTTCCAAAATCCTCTTCAATTTTCTATATTTTTCACGAAAATAACTTACTAAGATATCACTTGTAATTCTTAACTCTATTTGAGTTGAAGGAGAACTTACAATCTCTAATCTAGCTGGAATTTTTTCTACATCAATTTTCTTCTTTTCCTCTACTTTCAAGACCTCTTTTACAAATGGAAGTGTAATAACAAACACGCCTTCTCTTTTTGCAGCTGAAAGAATTCTATCCAAACATACATTAAGTTGCACGTCATTTAAAGACGATAAATATTCTAAAGCTTCGGGAGATATCTGATATCCTTCTTCAACAATTTGCTGAACAATTTTTTTAAATTTCTCTTGCATTTCACTCTACCCTTTTACGCTTAAACTAGGTATAATAATGTAACCCTCTTCTTCATCACCTATTTTAACAGTTTGTCCGCATATATGTAGTTTAGCGGTGAAAGCAGCTACTATAGCATCAAGCTCATGTATAGTCAGTCTCCTTTCTTCTATATCGCCTTTTAATCCAAGTTTAAGAAGGCTGTGCCTAATTTTTTCTACATCTTTTGCAACAGGTAACCCCAAGATTTTTCTGCTTGATGTTGGATGAACTTCAACAACTTTTATACCGCTTTCCTGCATTTTTGAAGCTAAATATATCCCCCTTAAAGTAAGCATTTTCATTCCAGGAAATAGTGGCGGTAACACAGCGCAACCTAGTTTCTTCATTTCTTTATCTGCTAGTCTCATTTTTCCTTTCTTTGGCAATGTTAGCGGAGCGTCTATTGCCACAATTAGTGGGCGTACTTCCAACGTCTTTCTTAAAATTTCTTCATTAGAGTAAAGTGTTAGAACCTTAACGTTATAGCCTTGAAGTAGAGCCCAGCCAGTTTCCCTATTTTCTGCTCCAGCTAAATCAATACCTACAACCTTATACTCCTTGTCCCTGTTCTTGCTCACTTTTCTTTCCCTCATTACTATGTCAACCATTTCCTATTAAAAGTTCCAACATAACTTAATAAATCGAATTTGACGATAATATATTTGGAATTCAATGGCACAAATCGATAGTAGCAAGTTGCTTGCTCCAAATATTTGTGGGGGAAGGCGATGGAAGTAAGAAGACTTCAGAAAACAGGTGGAAGCACATTTTTCATCTCGCTTCCAAAGCAGTGGATAAAAAATATGGGACTAAAACAGGGGGATCCAATAGCTATCTACATTGTTAAAGACGGTAGATTAATTTTAGATCCCAGATATGGCGAACATGAACAGCCAAAGACAGCAGTTATCGATATTGAACAAGATTTCTCTCGAGAAATTATTGCAAAGTATCTCTACGGCTATGATGTAATCGAAATTAAAAGTAAGAATAGAATTTCCCGTGAAGACCGAAAAACGATTAAAAATATCATTCAAAGACTTATTGGTGTGGAGATAATCGAGGAAAATTCTAGAAGAATAGTTCTTCAATGTCTTATTTCTCCCACTTCCCTGCCTATGGATAAATCTCTTAAAAGAATGTATTTAATTACTTCTAAAATGCATGAAGATTCTATGATAGCTTTAGCTGAAAACGATACAGAGCTGGCCGAAACAATAATACATAGAGATGAAGAAGTAGATAGATTATATTTTCTCGTAGTTAGACAAATAAGGGCGGCTCTTCAAAACCCATATGTTGCAAGAAAACTGGAAACAACCCAACTTGAGTGCCTGGATTATAGAATTGCTGCAAAAAATATAGAGGCAATAGCAGATTGCGCTGTAACAATTGCTGAAAAAGTTCTTCTTTTGAACGGGAAAAAGGTACCGCAAAATATCCTAGAACAAATGCAGAAGTTAAGTAAAATAGCTCAAAAAATCCATAAACTCGCTTTATCTGCATTATTAAAGAAAAATACTCAACTAGCTGTGGAAGCTTTAAATTGTAAGCAAGAAGCTATAAAGATCGTAGAGGAACTAAATGCAAAGATACTAAAACAACAATTAAATATCGCAGTACATCTAAGTGCCATAGCGGATGCGCTTAACAAAATAGTAACCTATGCAGCGGATATAGCCGACCTAGCATTTTAATGATGTAAGTTCTTACAAAAGTTTACGTAGAACTAATGATAAAGAAAGATGTTCAAAATATTAATTAACCCATATTAGATTAATAAAAATCGAAAACTAAGTAAAAGTAGAAAATATAGTTTGAACATATTTTTCCTATATAACCGTTAACCGTTTAATATAATTAGCTATATTCTACTTAGAGGCTCAACCCTAAGATTAACGGATAACGTTCAAGCCAATTTTTATTAGTTATCTTTATTTAGACATTAACATAGTAAGTTAATGAAAATTCGGTGCCGGGGTAGCCTAGCCAGGCCAATGGCTTTTATTTAAGCCGGTTAAGGCGGCAGGTATAGATGCCCGCTAGGGCCTCGAGATCTACTTTATCGGGGCTGGGTTAAGAGACAGCCGCTGGCCCTTACGGGCCGCGTGGGTTCAAATCCCACCCCCGGCGCCACAATGTTGATTAACTAATTGCTGTGGTGTTGAGCCGGAGATGGAAGAGAATCTAAATCGGATGGTTCAGGAAATTCGTAGTAAGTTTGGAATTGTGGGTAGGGAACGTGAGTTACGTAAAGCGTTAGCTGCGAAGCTGGCTGGAAAACACTTGCTTCTTGAAGGTGAAGTTGGAGTTGGGAAGACTACTATAGCTTTAGCCTTAGCCAAGTTTTTTAATCAGCCATTTTATAGAATTGATGGCGATGAAAGATTTACCGAAACGAAACTTGTGGGTCATTGGGAACCTCCTCTGGTTATAGAGTTTGGTTATGATGCTGAGAAAAGTTTTGTACCAGGACCCTTAGTTAGAGCTATGTTAGAGGGAGGGATCCTATTTATTAATGAATTGAATAGATTGCCTGAATCTACTCAGAATGTTCTGCTTCCTGCCATGGATGAGGGGCAAATTATTATTCCTAAGCTTGGTGCTGTCAAAGCTAAACCTGGATTTTACATTATTGCTACTCAAAATCCTGAAGAGCATGTTGGTGTGACTTCCTTAAGTGAAGCACTACGTGACCGTTTTGTATGGATTAAATTGGATTATCAAACTGAAGAAGAAGAAAAAGAAATTACTTTGCTGAGATCGGGTTGTAATGATCCGAAGATAGTTGATTTAGCTGTTAAAATCTGTAGGGCAACGAGAGAACATCCTGAAATTAAACGAGGGGCATCAGTAAGAGGGGCAATAGACCTTGCAAGTTTGGTTTCTAAACTTAATTCTCATAGTGTAGATGAGTGGGTTGATGCAGCAATAATGGCTCTTGGGACAAAAATAGTGTTAGAAGATGATGCTGGTAAGCCGATTGAGAAAATAATTCGAGAAATAGTAGTCTCAGTTTTTCAAAATTTTCAGTAACCGAGGGAATTCGAGAACGAATTCCCGATGACCAAAAACCACTCATAATTGCCGATAAAATAAGTGAAGAAAAGATTTTAGAGAAAGAAATAGAAATTGGAGGAAAACTACCCGAATATTACCGTCATTTAGCTAAAGATCTCGACTATGTTTCAATAAGAAGACTGGCTGAAGTCGCCATCAAAAAATATAATATTTCAGCACTTCTAGGTCTTGCGAAGTCCAACCTTTACGCAGTTGTTGATGCTTTAACCGCTTCGGATAACTTAGAGGTTATAGCGAGAAAAATTGCCAAAAACCCTGAAACCGGATATACGTTTTTCTTTTTAATTAGAAGAAACATACCAGAAAAATACCGTCGCTTATTCATTAAATTCCTCAAAATTTCTATACTTAGAAGCGCATTAGGAAGACAAGTTAACTTCACATCTGGGCCTTTTAGAAGAAAGGTAGAATATCAACCCTATTTAGATGAATTTGACCTTGATGAAACTTTAGAGAAGTTTTTAGAACAAAGATATCTGAGTTACAGCGATGTTGTAGGAATTGAACGCGAAGAAAGAAGGAAAGCAGGGGTCTTAATACTTGATACTAGTGGGTCAATGCACGGAGAAAAAATAGTTGCAGCTGCCTTAGCCACAGCAACAATAGCATATCATATGAGAAATATAGAATATTCAATAATTGTTTTTAATACAAGAGCAACTGTCATCAAGAAAATGAACGAAAGAAAATCCACCACGGTGGTCATAGAGAAGATACTTGAAACAGAAGCTGCAGGGTTCACAAACATAGAGGACGCAATGAAAAAAGCATTAAAAGAACTTAAGAAAAGTAAAATAAAGGAGAAATGGGCCATACTATTAACTGACGGTCTTTACAACAGGGGCAAAGATCCAAGAAAATTAGCATCTCGTTTCCCCAAACTCCACGTAATTGCTTTACCAACCAAACAACCCATAGGTATAAAAATATGCAAGCAAATAGCGAAACTAGGCCACGGGAAATTTGCACAAATAAAAAGAGTACAAGAAACACCAAAAGCACTAATAAAAATATTAAAAAGAATATAGTTGATTACACTAAATACTAGGTCAAAGAAAACTCGGTTATTTTAAGGAAATTCATAGCCTGCGGGGGTGGCCGAGCCAGGTCAAAGCCACGTGTGTTCGGCGACAAGAGGCGACGGGCCCAGGAGCCCAATGCGGAGAAACCCGTTGGCGTAGGCCTGCGTGGGTTCAAATCCCACCCCCCGCACCAAGCTTGCACAAAATTTCGGCCGATATGCTATCCATACTATGAATAATTTGTTTATTTTTTATATTTCTGATTTTAAAACAACAGTTGGCAATCTTTACTTATTAATCCTAGATCATCCCTGTTGCAGCTACTTTAATAATATTGGTCCCAAAAGAATAATTAGAGAGATAAGAAAACAGGTTGGTACTTATAGACCAAGAACTCATAATAAGGGATATATTGATGTAAAGGAATTGGTATATATTATGATGCATTAATGATGCAAGAAGTTATGTCTGTTGTACAGAATGTAGATGTCGAGTCCGCAGTTAAAGGGGTAATTGATCTGATTGGCAGGATTAAGAGTTTTGTGCACCCCCATGATAAAGTGATAATTAAACTGACTTAGTTTTTTACTCTGCTTTCTAATACAGGGCTGACAACTGATCCACGAGTGATTTAGGTTATCGAATAATGAGCACAGAAACTTTCTTCGACGTGCTTATTATTGACGATGTTGATAGGGAATTTAAAACCTAGAATAGAAGAAATTGAAGTAAAAAGTATATGTAACAAACACCATAATGAAAACACCGCAAAAGAAACCCTCAACTGCTAGAACTAAAACAATATTATAATTTCAAAATAAAATTAAAAAAATAAAAATAATAATATAATTATAATTATGTTAGTTGCTACAATATTCCAAATATAATATTTTCTAAATAAAAATAGGGTTAGATAGAGATTAATAACATCTGAAGTATATTCCTGCTGGTACCTTAAACTCGTAGTTTCCATAAGTATACTGGTATTTACTAACCCTAACATATATCCGCTCCCAAATATCATATCCCACAGATCCTTCTCTACCATAGTTTTGTAATACACCATTTACGTAGCGTGTCCAACGTTGTAATACACCATTTACGTACGTAGCATCTCCACCATTTACGTAGCGTGTCCAAAGATGGGCTCCTAAGGCGAGAAGAAGAGGATTCACACGGCTCTTGACGACGGCATAGTGGATCTGAATATGGTGATAAAGCCATCTTTAACTGTGATAGACGGTATAACAGTGTGTAAAAATCCGAGCATAAGTAGTCCAGATCCTAAGACTTTGGAACTTAACACGATTCTTGCTGGCAGGGATCCCTTGGCACTTGATTGCATTGCCCTAAAGATAGGTGGACTTAACCTATTTGATGTATCATATCTCAGGCGTGCGGCAGAAAGGGGTATAGGGGAATCAGACTATAATCGGATCCAAGTTGTAGGGACTCCCTTGGATAAAATAGCGAGAGTTTGGAGAACTGGATTAACCGACTACGAATAAGATTTATCAGCAATATTAGTATTACAGGCATTTATAATATCCCATTGATATTTTTTAATTTTCAGCATTAATTTAATATCTTTTGTTAAATGCATTCTTATTTCATGTATAGAATTAACAAAGGGTGGTGAATTTTGCTTTACGTAATTTATGTAGGTACAGGAATTTTTGTAGGATTTGGATTATATATCCTATTTAGGACTAAACTAGCTTATGACAAGGGGAAACACTACCAATAGGGGTTTCGCTTGGTTGGTGGGTATTGGATACAGCTTGGACTATTTTAGTAGTTTTATCGTCACTATATAATCTTTGGCCATTACCGATCGGAAAAATGGTCGCATTTGTATGTGGTCTAACTTTATTTGTGACTGAGATTACCTTAACGTTGGCTGGCATTTTCGAGTTTCATTCGCTACGTAAAGTATCGGGGATGGAAGTTTCAAAACTTATAACCACGGGTATTTACCGTTGGAGTAGGAATCCGCAGTTTCTAGGGTTATATTTCTCACTACTAGGTATATCGCTTCTCGGCCGCTCAGGATTTACGCTCCTCCTCACAGCAATAGCTATCATATACTGCCACTACTACATTGTAAAAATGGAAGAACCATACCTTGAACGCATATTCGGTGAGGACTACATAGTGTATAAATTAAGGACTCCAAGATACATTGGGATACCGAAGAGCAAAGAAAATACAGCTAAATAGATTGGAAGGGGACTTGAGATTATAATGTAATATCAAGGAGATTTATGATTATAATGTTTAGGACAGTGAAGGCTGATTGGTATTTTATCATTTCAGCGACATTAGTTTGTATTTCTACGCTAGTTGTTACCACTTGGTATTTTATACAATTTTTCAGAAGACAGTTTAAGAAATGGCAAGAAGACGTAGTTTTAGTCTTAAATAGTCTTAATTATCTCAATTAAATAAGAGAATTAAATCGACTATATGTGATTTATTTTTATAAAATACTACGTCTTCTTCTTTAATCTATTTTTCAATGTTTGATTTTATTTTCTCTTTTAAAATTTCCACATTTTTTAATATTTCTTGATAATATTTTTCGGTTATTATTCCCTTTTTGCAAGCTTCTTCTAGTTCCTCTTTATCCACTACCTTTACGTCATTATTTGGCCATTTTACAATGTCTATTGCAAGGTCTATGTAGGTTACCTTTTGTGGGTGGATTTCTATTCCGGTAGAGATATTGTAATATTCTCCTTTAAGTTCTTTTTCTTTATTGTAATAACTGGTTTTCATGTACCAGGATCCTTGAGTAATTTCCGTTATTCCGTAGTCCCCTTCTTCTATGGGTATGTTTAGAGCATCGTATACTCCTCCGCTTCTGAACTTTCTCATAAGTTTTAGTGTTAGTGGGTTGTTTGTTTTTTCGATAATTTTTCCTGGTGTTAGGTGTATTCTTTTCCCGTTAAGTTTAACATGTTCTATTTCAATGATTTCTCCTATTTTAGGATATTTTTGAAGAATGGTCTCTTTAACCTGCTCCGTTACTTCCTCTTTTAGTTCAGGTTTTTTTGATATTATTTTTTCAGCTAGATCTACAACTAAAGCAAATTCCGAATTTAGCGACTTGTAGAAGTGGTGGTTTGGTATTGTCGGGGTTACTTTGCCTCTGATTTCGTCTAATCTTCTTTTTGCTTCATACGGTATCTTTATATGCGCTATTCTTTCTCCTTCATAGAGAAGTGCAGGGGCACTTTCTTTCTCTCCCTTTTTAAATATTTTTTCTGCTTCTTCCTCGAGTCTTTTAACTTCTTCTATTAATTCTTTTGTTTCTCTGGTCGCTGCGGCAGTTCTCCAAAGTATACCCCAGTTTTTAGGCTTTATGGCTTTTCCTAAAACAAATAACGTTTGTCTTGCTTCTGGGCTTCTTATTTTTTTGCTTATTTTTATTGAATTTTCGGGGATAAGAATTGCGTATCTACCTGGTATAGTTATATTTGTGGTTAATGTGATGTCTCTTCCTAATCCGGGGTCAATTACTCTAACAAGTAACTCTTTTCCTTCTTCTAGCTTTTCACCTAACAATACTCCCTTATACTCTCCTAGATTTATAATTGTTCCATGAGGGGTTTGTTGTTCCACGACGCCCTTGTAAATTGCATTTGTTGTAACTTTTGATAGATAAATAAGAGGGTTTGGTAATTCTTCGGTAATTACATTTAGGAACATGTTTAAAATAGCGTCTTTTGCCTCCACCACCAGCCCTTGCTTGTCTGATGTGTCTCTTATATCTATGTCCGGTGTATCTACATCAGGCTCTATGTTTAATCTGTTTCTGATCACCTGTGTGCTCTGAGTTATTTGAAACCCGTGGTCTAAGAGTAGTTTTGTTAAAGCTGTGGAATAAATCCCTCTGATTCTAGCTTTCACATTTTAAACTCTCCTGACTGGTTGATGTACTAGAGCAAAATATAGAGAGATAGATTTGGACTAGTCTTGTATAGTTTCTAATATACTAACGGCATTCCATATTTTTGTTCTTGCATGCAATGGGCAGTTAGGATCTTGCGAGGCCTCATCTAGTATTGATATAGCATTTGCTGCTCTTACAGCAGGGGTTCCTTCGCCTTCATGTAGTATTTCTATAGCTTCATTTGCCGCCCTTCTTATATTTCTTGGTACGGAGGTATCTTCTGCGATTTGCTTAAGAATTTGTGTTGCTTGTTCTATTTTTTCCTTTGTTTCCGTACTCATCGACGTTTCCCCCTTATAAGATGGTTTCTTATGAGTGTTGTTTTATTAATTATGAAAAATGAATTAAAATTTCTTTCTTCAATTTAAATTTAAAATTGTTGTTGGAAAAAGTTAAATCATGCGTTAAACTTTAAATCTTAATTACGGTTAACAAGAGCATGATGGGTTTTCATTAAGCTGTTTATTAGTTGTTTCCGAAGAGCGTCGAAGGTTTATAAAATTCATGTAATTATGTTGAACATGGAGGCGTTAATGTGTCTAAGAAAAATGAAAATAGCGAGAACATAAGTCGGATGGTTGACTTACTACGATCAGGTGCTGTAATGTTACGTGAAGCTTGCCCAGTATGTCACTCTCCACTCTTCAAAGTTCGAGATGAAATTATATGTCCTAAATGTCAAAAGAGGGTAGTAATTGTTCAAAGGGATGAGGAAGCCTCAAAAGTTCTTGAGGAGTCTGTTCTTTCGACCTTAAAGGGCACTTTGGTTGTTAAAGTTCAGGCTTTGGAAAAGGAAATTGCCAAGGAAAAAGATCCAGACAAATTGTATGAGCTTTTAAGAATATTGGTTGCATTTTTAGAAGCGTTAGAGCGAATTAAAAGGATAGGAGCGTAAAATTGTATCTATTCGGTTTCATTGTATGGTAGAGTTAATATTTCTCTAATTTTTCTAGCCGTTTTCTCGCCTATTCCCTTAACCTTTTTGAGTGTGTTCTCTGATGCGGTAAATATGTTTTCTACGGTTTTTAACTCTTTCAGCAGCCTTCTTGCAAGGGTAAGATCTATCCCGGGAAGTCCTGAAACAATGTATTCTTGAAGTTCTCTATCGCTTAACGGCATTTTTTCCCTTTTTATCGAGGGATATCGTTTTTCTTTCTTTTGCTCTCGCCTTGTTATAGCGTATATTAGGTGTGCTGTTTCGCTGGGGGTTTTTGCCCATAGGATGGGTACGTTAAAGTCGAGAATTATGCTAGCTAATGCACCTCTGACAGCATCTGGAGATATTGCTTTTCCTTTGTAGACATTTTCGCCCTCTATTATTAATATGGGTACTGTGTAGTTTCTTTTGAGGTCTGTAAGTTGTTGAAATAGTCTTTTGTCGATAATTGACTGTAAAAAGTCTTCAGTAGTTTTTCGCTCTATAGCAACTCTATCGGAAACTATGTAATCTGCTATGGGAAGTTGTTCTGGTATAAGTTTAACTCCAAGTTCCGCAAGATACTTTGCGGTTTGTGATCTAAGTTCTCTATTATCTACATATACTTTTAATTCTTCTTGTGATTTTATGAAAGTATCTAAGGATTTACTTGTTGTGTTAATACTTGTCACGTGAAGTTTGGTTGAAATTTCTTTTATAGTCTGTTTCATAACCTTTTCTTTGCGCTTTGCTGACCAAAAATAAGCTTCATCTCTAGTTTTTTCAGCTATGAGTACTACCATTCTTCCAGGCCGCCTTCTCCCTGTTCGACCTCTTCTTTGAATTTGACGTATTGCACTTGGAACAGCATCGTAACAAATAACTAGGTCACATTCAGCTATGTCTAACCCTTCCTCCGCTACACTTGTAGCCACTAGCACATTATATATGCCTTCTTTAAATTCTCCCAAAATCCTTAACTGTTCTTTTTGTGTGAGCCCCATATCCACATCTTTTGAAGCTTGGCCAACAAATCGCGCAGGCCTAATTCCATCGATTTGTCTTAATTCTTCAACTAACTTTTTTGCTGTGTTTCTGAACTTTGTAAACACTATAATTCTTGCTTTCTCATTTGATTGCAGATGTCTTGAGATTATTTTAATGGTTTCCTTTATTTTTGGGTGCTCGTAATTTTCCTTTATTAATTTTTGTATTAATTTCTCTACTTCCAAGAGTTTGTCATCGTTCAATAGGGTTTCTGTAGCTTTTTGATGCCCAGGCCGCTCGGCTTCTTTTTTCATCTTTGTAAGATATTCTGCAACTGGGGTTATTCCCTGTGTTTCTAGGAGTTCCAGCATGTGGGACAACTTTAATGCTTCAGCGATTGCCAAGGAAACAGAGAAAAGACTCGAGGGTGGTCGAAGATATTCTGCAATTTCGCTCTGAATTTTCGCTCTGAGTTCAAGTAAATTCTTTCTGCTAATTTTTTTAATGTCTGAACTCTCTAAATAACCGTATTCTTTTAAAATCTTTAATCTTTCTTTAAAAAGAGTTTCTAAAAGTGTTTTTATTTTCAAAAAATCGGATGGCAATTTTACAGTTTTCCATTCCATGTAAATTGGATGGATATATTGTCTCACGTCAGGACTATATTCTGTTCGTGTTTCTATTTGTGAAATATAAAGATTTCTACAGACTTCTTCTATTTTCTCTTTTTCTGATCCCGGTGACGCGGTTAAACCAAGTATTAATGGATGTTCTGCTTGTTTTATGTATTCTTTCGCTATATACACATATGGGTAATTGCCGACAGCTCGATGAGCTTCATCAAAAATTAATAATGAAACTGGCTTTAAATCACATCGACTAGTAATTAAATCGTTTTCTAATGTTTGAGGAGTCATTAATATTACTTTTGAAGACTTTAAAACATTAACTCGACTCTGAGGCCTTACGGTTCCAGTTATGGCATTAATTTCATGAGAGGGAAGGTTTAAAACAGCTCTGAAAATTTCACAGTGTTGGTTTACTAAAGGTTTGGTGGGAGCTAACATGATACATTTTGAATCTGGATACTTTAATAGGCGGTGGGCAGCAACTATTGCGGCTATTATGGTTTTACCTAGGCCTGTGGGAAGTATCACTAGAGTATTCCTTTCTAGACATTTCTCTACTATTTCTGCTTGATATTTTCGATATTCTACTGCATTTGTTTTAATCAGCGGTTGTACAACAAAATTTTGCTGTGGTTTCCTTATCATTCTTGGCGCCACACTTTTATAGGATTGCCTCACTTAGGTTAAATATTAAATTATCAAATTTGACTATATTTTTTACCTAAATTCAATTTGTTACATTTCTTATAGATTGTGGAGGTGTGCTTATTGAGTAAGGGGGATTTTTTCCCCTCATTTACGGAAGCGGAACTCTATGAACTCACCATGCCTGGGCGTCTCATCGGTAAAGAAGTTTTAGATGGTAGTGCTCGTAGGATTGGTATAGTTAGAAGTGTTCGTATAAGATTGCCGGATTTGAAAGTTGAATTAGTTATTAAGGGGCTTGAGATAGAGTTCCCGGTTGATGTGTCCAATATTTCTGCAGTTGGTACAGTTATTCAGCTTAAAAATGTAATTAAGGAAGCTGAGGAAATAGAGATACATGATGTTGTACGCTTGAGGAAAGAAGTCTGGGAGGAAATAAAGACATATTTAGGAAGTAAGTAGAGATGCTAAGATTTAACGGTAAAATTGTTTAAAGGAGAACTGGGCATTCTCCGAGACATTTTTCACAATGAGTACAAAGAGCCTTATCGATAACGGCTTTACCGTTAATGATGCTTATTGCGCCATTTGGACATTTACTTACACATATCCCACATCCTACACAGTAAATCGCCCTAACAATAGTTTTAAATACTTTTTCAACGATTTTCCTAGGAATCTCCTTGTCATCTTTTACTCTGATCACAAAACGGCCTGTTTGAAATATTCTGCAAGTAAAGTCTTTACCCATTAAGTTAACAATACCAAGTTCCTTGCTAGTTTTGGCCTCTCCCAATATCGATAGGAAATTTGATATCCTTTCTAAGTCTATGCGAGTATTCAATGCAGCTTTAATAATGCTTTCCGTAGCGTTTACACTACATGTCTCCCCTTCATAGATTAGTGTATACTCTAATCTCTCCGGTGCACTTCTTGCTTCAGAGATAACGCAAGTTAAACCTAAAGCTTTTACCAACTCTTTTTGACTTTTTGAAAGCCTTCGCCATCTCCAAAATCCATACGTCACCCATTCTCTCGGAAATCCGTATGTTTTTCTCCACTTTTCTAATTCTTCTTCCCATTTCTCCCAGAGGGAAGGATGGGTTTTCTTTATGTTTTCTATTTCTGCAAGTTTTAAAGCTGGGCAAACCCAACAGCCTATTCGGAAGAATCCAATTTCGTAAAGCGGATTATATGGTATACGTGTTTTAAAAATGTATAACCAAGTTTGAAGTGCAGTCCAGTCGTGAATAGGACTTGCACCGATTTGACCTGGAACCCACGGGTTTCGCCATATTTTTGGTTCTTTGGATCTTCTTTCTGATTCATATTTTCGTTGTCCGATGAATGTTAAGCAACCGTTTGGGAAATTTTCCCTGATTAATCGTGTTGTTGGACCTAATTTGTTGGTTTTACAACATATTCTGTAATCCCTACCGGGTGGTCCGAACTTTTCAACAACTCGCCAAAAAACATCCTTACTGACACGTTTTACAAGTAAGCGATTTTCTAAACCCAATTGCTGAAGAAATTTCAATGTATAGTTTACAGTTTCAGGAAATTCTATACCAGTATCTATGAAAAGTATCTTTATTTTTGGTCCCAATGCCTTAAGAACTAACAACAGTGTTGCTAAACTATCTTTTCCCCCACTAAATGCAACAGTAACTGGCTTATTGACGCTTTTAACAACATTTTTAATGAATGTTAAAGCTTTACTTTCCTGGTCTTCCAGAAATTTCATATTAGCATCTATCACGTCTCTCCAAGTTTGTCCTCCAGGCAAAACTTCATCTTGTACCGGGGGCTCAGCTTCTCTTACTTTAACAGCTAGTCCTTTTTCTCTTTTTTTCATATCTTTTCCTTTTATTTTAGCGGTACCTACGGCCACTACCTCGTCTTGTTCATTAACAATTATTACATGATCTCCCTCTAATATTTCCTCGTCGCAATCCAGAATTCCGGGCGCTAAAAGATTTTTTCCATCAATAATAGCCTGAGCAGCTATGTTATCTATCTTTACCCACTTTTTACAATGAAATTTCCAGAGTAGACGCGCAATTGGAAGTTTAGGCACAAATTCCCACTTCATG
>JAEOSG010000174.1 GCA_016840485.1 Candidatus Baldrarchaeota archaeon | reverse complement strand
TGTATGAGCTGAAGAATTACCTGACTCTCTAAATTTGTTAATAATATTTATAAAGTTATGATCTAACGAGGGAATGATTATTTTAAAGTCCTCTATTTTATCTACAAAATTCCTCATAAGAACATTAAAACTATAAAATCTTCTATGTTTTGTATCAAAAAATAGATCGATATTTTCCATACCATATTTTTTTCTCAAAATATCGATTAGCAAATTTTCTAGTAATTTCCTCGAAAATACATAAACAGCTGAATAGATTACATAGATATAACATTTATTTATTAACTCTACTAAATCTTTGTAGAAATCATCGGGATACTCAGTAATATTTAGGTATTTGGTTTCGGTTAATGTATAACTTATTTCTGGAAATAGTGAGGATAGATCTTTTATTTCTCTGTTTTTCAAAATAGCTTTTATTGCTGGGTATTTATTTATTGTTTCTTCCTTAATCCCAATATCCTTTAATATGTAGACAATCATAGCTAATGTCCTCTTTGCATCAATTTCGTAAGCTGATTCCAATGTATACAGAACATTGGAAGGATAGTCGAGGTCTCCAAAACTTTGGCTTCTCATAAGTCGTGGAACATCTTCTAAAAGATTGCCAAACATGAACATATTCAGGACTATGTTCCAATCAACGTCATACCAAGCCTCATCGGAAATTAACTTAGCTGCTTGCGCTAAGAATGCTTTTTCTACTTTTTCGTTCTGATTTGTTTTGTTAGGTTTATTTATAAATGTCATTTGATTCACCTATTTATTAAGCCCATCGCCCGCAATTTCGGACAACGTTCCGAGCGTATCTGAAGTCCAGCTTTGCTGGATTTGGGCGAAGTGCCGTAAGGCACGAAGCCATATACCCGCTGTTAAGTGACCCGAGCGAAGCGAAGGCGAGCCTGCGTCAGCAGGCAAAGAGTTGCCTGCCGTTACCCTGCCTTGTGAACTCATATTTTTATTTTCTTTTGGTTTTATTTCCGTCACTATCTTCGAAAATTTTTTCATGTTTATCTTTGCAATGAAGTAAAAACTCTTTGATATCTTCACGCCCAAGTGCTACACAATACTCTATCAAAGTATTCATTTTCTCTCTAAGCTTTTCATAGCTAGTTTCCATCGTAGAAAAAAGCAAATCTCTCAAAAGGGTTTCGGGTACATCCATATTTCTCCCTGAACGCAAATACTCTTTGTAGAGTGGATGTTTTTCGAGTTCGTATAAAACTCTTCCCATTTTACTTCTTTTATCTTCTATCCTTTTCTGGATGCTTGTTTTTTCGTTTACTCCTGTTTGGAGTCTGGCCTGGACGTACCTTAATCGTTCTACTCCTCTACCTGTAATTTTATAGCTCGTTTTCATATTTCCATCAGCTAACTTTTCAACTCCTGGTGAAGAGAGAGTTCCTTCGATTCTCTGTATTTCCCTTCTCACCCTATTAGCATCGGGGTAATCAGGGTACCCTTGAAGAGAAAATCTTCTTGGGAACAATTCAAAACTTTCTGCTACTAAATTTTCAAATGTGGTTTCTATTCCTTTTTCCTCCAACGAAAATAACGCGTAAAGCACTAAGTCTGTCAATGGCAAATCTTCATACGACCCAAGGGGAAAAGGTTTAGCTTTATCTTTTCGCCTTTTGATTTCGCTCAATTAGATCCCTCCGTTCTTTCTCTACTAAGTAAAGACTGATTAACGTAGGTTTTATGTATTATAGGCCCATATTTTATTTTTAATTGATTTATCTTCCTTTGAATGGCAGTTTCCCTATCTTCACCAGGGTAAACTATCTTCTCACCTAGGTCCTCTACGACTTTTGTACAAAATGCATCAGTTATAAGATCTGCACATAAAACCTGAAAAGATAATGTCTTGTCATATTCTCCCCTCTCTCCAAAATACATTTTGACAGTAGGTTCTTTTGTAAAGATATATATAGTGTTTCCTCTACATAAGGCTCTTTGTATGGGATATGGAGTATCATCAAATTCTATTTCAAACCCCTTTGGACTTGATGTTTTTGTAGCTGAGATTACCTTTACCTTAGCTTCGGCTTTTCTTGTGGGTACATTCACATCAACAGCAGTAATAATTCCAGTTTCGCCACTACGGGTGCCTTTTACTGATATATATTTTTCAATTACCCCTCTACCCTTTTGTATTGTAAGTTTTGGTGTTTCCACGACAATATATTTGTTATTACTTTCCACTTTTATCTTCATGTCATTATCGGCCAGTGCACTATCCACTTTTAGTATAAGCTTGCTTGGCTTTTCTATTTTTATTCGATATTCTGGTGGAACAAAAGAAAAACCATTGGGCGGATAATCTACAACCTCTTTTATCGACACTAATGCGGTACATATACATTCTTCTCCCCTTTTGTTTAGAGTCTTTGCGGTTATTTTACCCAATTCTCCAGTCTTGTTTCCTGTCACTCCTATCCTAAGTATAAACACACCTTTATCATCTACGTATTCCCCCTCAGAAACTAAGTAACTTTCTTTCTCTAAAACAATTTCCTTATTATCGGACTCAACAGAAACTTTTTCATAACTCGGAATGGTTTTTGGACTTTCAATCACTAATCGAATTTTTTGTTCCTTCCCACACTCCATACGGTAGTAGCTTGGGATAAAACCAAACCCACCACTAGGTTTTAACATTTCTTTCTCATCAGACGCTTCTTCGCCACCTAAAGTGCTCAATCCTAGTTCTTCTTTCATAATCTCCTTATATAATTTCCCGAGTTTTCTACCTAATGTCTCGTTTCTTTTTAGGGTATCTTTACTTATCCCACTCCTACGTTTTTCCCTTTCTTTTTTTTCCAGATCAACAAGGGGTTGAAGCTTTTTTTCAATTTCAATCTTCAATTTCTTCATGAATGGGTGTTCCCAATTTAATCCACGTCTATCAGGAGTTACCACTGCTTCATCTTTCCTCATAAGCTCGTCTATATAATCACACCTCACCCATCCAAAAAATTTGGATGCATTCGGATCTCTTTCAAACTTTAAAAGTGTTGCCTCATGTACAGTAGTTCCACTCATTATCAATAATCCGCCCTCTCTAAATTTACCTTCCTCACCTTGACTAAGAGGTTCATTAGCTTTATAAATTTCTATGTCATAGGTAGCAGATTCACCTGGTATTAGATCATTGCTTTCTACTAATACCCGAGTCCCTGATGGCGGGTTATATTTTAACGTGGTCTCTCTTAACACTTTTCCCTTTTCGGTTTGATATAGTTTGATATTGCCTCTTTCCATTAGAGGTCTTAATTGAACGCATAAAGTGAGTTTCTCAGCAAACGTGCTGAAATTTGGTACAACTATATTCTGTGTTGGAAATTCTATTATAGCGATAGTCTTAGCATCATTAGTAAGACAGAATTTTTTAAGATTTTGTGGATTTGCCTCATAAGTCTCGATATCATCATTGTACTTAATACCCTCCTTACTTCGACCATCAAGGAAGCCATAACTTATCACACCATCCTTTACAGAGTATATATACCCAATTCCATCTAGGCCTCCGACAGCATCTTTCAAACCTCGACCAAAGTATCCTCTTATGCTTTGGAATTTTTCTTTTCCACTAGTTCGCGCTCCATAACCAGAAATGTACTCTTTCACCTTGTCAGGTGCAATTCCTTCTGCCCAATCTTTGCAACCAATAACGGCTTTCCGCTCTTTACCTTTCGTTTTTTTATAAAGATAAATTTCTATTTTCCCATCTATTTCAGGAGGGATTTTTTCACCTCTCCCTTTCATACGGTTGTAACTATCCATACTATTAGTTATTAATTCAATAAGCGCATCCAACGGGTCTCGAACAGCGTTCTTGGCGTCTTGCTTTGCAACCCTTGGTTCTTGGTCCACAAATCTCAGAACCATTCTTTTGCTCCCTCCTTAAATTCTTTACCATTTTCCTCTATCTTGTAAAAAGTTCTCCCGTCTTTTTTCACTATTCTAATTAATTTAAGCTCAACCATCCTGCTGGTCAGCCCTGCACGTATACTATTGGCACTTTTTATACTATATCCCCCATGCTTGGGAAATCTTTCGTCTAAAAATGGCTTGATAGTATGATTGAGTCCCTCAGGGGTATCTACTCCCTTTTCTATCTGAGATAACATGAATAAATATAGCGTTGCCTCTGAAATTACTTTTTGTTTAATATGGTCATACAAAAAATTAAGTTCTTCTTCTGAAAATGGATGGCCTGGGAACTCTTTTTGTTGAAAGTAACCGTCTATAATGGGCGAATAAAGCTTTGCAAAATTGTTCCCATCCTCTGTAAGAATTATGTTTCCATCAACGATGTCTACGAATCCCACTTCATAGAGCATACCTTTTATTGTATTACCATCTGGCGAAATATATACTACAAAGTTATTGAAGAATCTATTAAAGCTTTTATCATCATTTGTTGGAAAACCTGTAGCTATCTTATACCCTCTCTTGTATCCAAGGCGGTTGTCTAAATATTCCATTTCTTCTCTCATTTGGAAAGCGAGCTCTTTAATTTCATTTTGTAGGGAGTTAACTGGTATCTTTCCACCCTCATTGTCGAAAACAATCTTCTGTATAACTCTCAATACGAATTTTAACGGAAAGTACTTATTTTTAAGCGCCCACAAAGGATATTTTGTTCTTTCTAACAATCTTGAGGTATCAAGAGACACGAATTTAGTGGTTTCTATGGGCGGAAAACGAAGCGTCTTAACACCCGTCCCCAAATATCCGATAATTTTTCCATTATCTTCTTTCCTGACTCTTACTTTTGTATCAGATTTGGGTAAATGTGCCTCTCTCAGTTCTGCTAAACCCGCTCTATCTTTTTCCAATTCTAATTGGTTTCGTATGGCATACTTTATAAAATCATGGACACTATCTATATCACCTCTTAAGACTAATTCTTCTATTTCTTTCAACTCCTTCCCACTGAGTCTTATGGTAATCAACATACCTTCACCTTACCATTCACTACTACAGATATATACTTACTAATTTATATATTTTTCGTTACTAGTTACTACTCAGGGAAAAAAGTATTAACTGGTAGTAAATTATAGTTTGGGTAACGGCAGGCAATTTCACTTAACGGTTTGCGGGTATCTGAAGTCGCCGAAGGCGATTTGGGTGAGGGCTGAAAGCCCGAACCAGATACCCGCTTGTTAGGCGAAGTCTGGGTAGCTCTAATCAAGCTTAATTCCGATAGCATTACCGCTCTTCCCTATAATTGCAGGTCCTTTTAATATAATAAATT
>JAEOSG010000005.1 GCA_016840485.1 Candidatus Baldrarchaeota archaeon | reverse complement strand
TTTTAGGTTTGGTGATTTTATGAAAATGATACCTGAAGAATTTATTGATTGGCTTTACGTTAAGCGTAGAGAACTTATTGAGAAAATACTTCGCGGCAAAGCTAGTGAACAAGAAGCGTATCTTGGGTTTTTGAGACATACACCTGCTATCGCAACTCATGGAAGTGCAGGGTTAAACGCTAGCGTGAAAGGAATAGGATTCATACATGAAGATAAATATCTTCCTGAAACACTTGAAATTTTACGAGAATATATGAAAGAGAAGAGAAGCCAAGTAGAAGCTTTAAAATTTCTCTTAGAGCATATATATCTACGGGAGAAAATTGATTTCACAAAGTTAACATCCATTGAACTGGCACATAAACATACATGGACTAATGTCAACGAAAACCCTATTGCAACCATAATTTTCTACTATCCCCCGATGACAAGCTACGAGGTGCGATGTAAAGTAGAAATACACTTGGATGATGATGTACATGAGTTTGTTAACAGAATACACGACTTATACCACGGCGGAAAACCGCAAAAAGATAAGTGGAGTGAAAGGCCAGTATATGTTTTCCATATCCAAGAAATATACGACAACTCACCGATGAAAATGGGACAAAAAATCTATTAAATTAAGAAACAAAATTCGAGCAACTTACTTATTTTAGTCTTCTTTTTCTATACCTTGAGAGTTCAACAATTATTATAGCATTTTCAACTTCTTTATCGCTAACAGAAGTTAAGAACTCTTTTAATTTTTTATTTATTTCCTTTGCTGTGTAGGTGTAGGGGAGTCTAAAGATTATGGCTCCTGGATGTTTTGGATATCTAAGTATTTCTCCGAAATCAACGTCTCTAGTGATAATTATTTGTTTATTTCTTAGAGCATATTCAATTATTTCTCTATCCTTTGCAGCTCCTAACCCGATGTCCCTTACGTCTTCGACCTCATAGCCTAGATTTCTAATGACTTCAGCGCTTGAACGTGGCATATCTGCGTCCAGAAGGAATTTTATTTTACGCATATTCTTTGATCTCCTCTTTTGCTACGATTTTTGCGGCATATTCTATTGCTGCTAAAACATCTTCCCTTGTAATCCCATATTCTTCTGCAACTTCCTCAACACTCATTCCGCCAGCCAGAGACCCTAGAATAATATCCACTGGAACTCTTGTACCTTTTATAACGGGCTTACCATGCCTTACCTCAGGATCTATAACAATTCTATCCTCATACATTCCTACATTCACCTTGATCTCTAATTCAAAACTATGTTACAAGGTGTTTAACTAGAACTTAAATAATTCTTTACCAATCCCATAAGTTTAAAGTTTTGACGAATTAGGATAGCAGATTCAATTCAACTCAATTTTAATCTATTATAAATATTTAACCAAACAAAACTTAACTAATCCCAAGAATGTTCACCTTAAACTTACAAGAACACTTATAGATAATATTTGTACCGAAATAGCTACATAAGAGTTGTTTAAATATTTATGTCAACCGGAAACCATGTTAGATTAAACCAATTTCACAAACTTAATTGTAGGGAGAAAAATGAGGGAAAAACGAAGAAGGTTTCTCGTGAGAATTATCAGAAATATTCTTTTTCCCTATGAAGTTAGTGATGTTTATGAAGAGGAACTTATCGGAGAGTTCGAGAACCAATTGGAGGAAAAATATTTTTACGAGTTTCTTGATTTAATTGGTTCGAATAGCCTTATTTTGGATTTGGCTTGTGGGGATGGAAGACATACCTCTAAGCTTTCTAAAAACACTAGACATGTTTTTGCTTTAGATTTATAAATCTTCTAATAATCTTAAGATGGCTAAAAAGAAATGTTTAGCGAATCAAAATGTAAGTTTTATAAGGGGCTCCATGTTTAGCTTATCTTTTCGTAGAAGTGTGTTTAATGGTATCTGGTTCTCTCAAGCATTTGAATATGTTCCTCCTGATATGAGGGAAAGATTTCTTACTTTGCTGAGGCAAGTATTAAAGCCTAGAGGCATTCTCTACATGAGTGTTGAGAGTTGGATGTATCCTAGCTTTTGGAAGTCTTTAAGAGAGTTTTTATCTGATTTGGTGCTTTTCTGTTATTGGAGAGTTGTGAAACGTAAGCCGCTTCTCTGGGGAGAATTTCTATACTATCTTTCAATAAACGGAATTCGGAGTAGATATTCAGGGTGGCACTACCATGTACATACAGATAAGTGGACCTTAATCAAGCTGCTTAATAAATGCAGATTTAAGATATTGAAATTAGATCTTTATAATGGCTACATATACTTATTATGTCGAAAAACACAAGAGTAATATGATAATTTTGAAGATGCTTTTAAAGATGTAAGGCATGGACAACTTGATGTAACTATAGTTTTCACCGATGAATTCTCTAAAAACTTATTGCAATTTCTTTATGGTAGGGTATTGTTATATTATGTTCACCAATAGAAGTGATTTTTCTGAGTCTTATATGGCTTCCACGTTGGCGAACAACTATGTAGCCTAGTTTTCAAGTAGTTTTAAGAGTTGTTTGCCGCTAACCACTGGTAGCTTTGGCAACTTTTGGCACTTCGATCTCTGAAATCACCAATATACGGACTTCCTCTCCTCTCTCTATTAACTCTTCGAAATGTACTTCCACGGCTTCTTTTATGTTTTCAAAGAGTTCATCCAGCGTTTTGCCTTGCGTGAAAATGTCAACTCCAATTCCTCGGGCACACCAATACTTACCGTCAAAATAAACCTCAAACTTCACCAACATAAAATCATCACCACTAACTTCCATGCTCACTTCCTAAATTTTCTAATAAATCTTAGCTTTAGAGGACTAAAACACTACCTCAAAATACAACACCCCTTTAACCATCCTAAGCAACAAGAAATAAAACCAATACATCGCAACACCATTTTAACAACTATATCACGTTTATGACAAATTTATTTTAAATGTGGAGATTAGTAGAGTTTTTACGTGAATATCTTAATATTTTGTTTATTTTTCTTTCAATGGCTTTGTTCGTTGTAAACTTTATTTTTAAGGATGCTAGCCATTCTGGTTCTCTAGTAGCGAATTCTTTAAAGGCTTTGTATGTCATGATGTGGTAGTCAAAATATATTCCATCAAGTATTTTTTCGTATGAGTAGAATTCTTTTCCACGGATTTTCGATTTTATAACACAGATATCAACATTTTCTTCTTCAGGGAAAAATCCGTAAAGTATTGCTAAAATTTTCCCCTTTTCTAAAATATTTTCAATCTCCCTTTCTACAGTTTGCAGTATTTTTTCAGAAGAAATTTTACCAATCTTTGTTTTTTCACCTAGGAATTTTCTCATCAAAACCGGAGTTATTTTGACATCTATGACAGATTTAATTTTACTGAAACACTTAACAAACTCCTTAACTCTCTCTGTTAGAATTAACCCGGCAATAACTGTTTTCTTCCCGGGAATTTTCCATATTATAGCGGTAGTCCACTCTTCGTCAAGCTTCTTAATTACTTCCATTTCATCTTCAATTTTGCTACTTTCTAATATTATCTCGAAGTATTTTGTGAGTTCGAACCTAGGTAAAACATTCCAAAACAGATACGATTTAATTATCTCATTTTCTTCAAGTTTCCTTTTCCTCTTAGCTAACGCCTGCTTTGTAACACCTAGAATTTTTGCCAGATTTTTTAAAGGAATTTTAGGGTTACTTATTAAGAGTTTTACCAATGTAATGTCTTTCTCGCTTATTCCAAAAATTTTCTTCACCTCGTTTTCTTTCATAATTTTCCTCGACCTTTTTAAACATTAAAAGTTTTTGGTTGAATCTGTAAACCAATAAACTAATTTAAACCATCCAAGGGACATTCTAATGGTGATTTTATGAGGCTAAGAAGGATGGATGAAAAGGACTTGAGAAATGTTGTAAACTTGCTGTTAAAACAGTATCCAGAAAGAAACGTGAAAGAAGTGGAAGAACACACCGCATGGCATGTGCAAAACGTTAAAGAATATTGTTTTGTTGTAGAAGATAAAGGAGAGATTAAGGGTATATTAATATTACATCCGCATAAATCAATTAAGAGAATAAAAGAAGAATATACAAGTGTTTTAGAACTGGAGGAAATTTACGCTGTAAACAAAGAAGTAAAGAAACTTCTAGTAAAAAGACTTCAGGAAATATCAGAAAACTTTGAGTATTTGCTTTTAGAAACCGATCTTCTTCGAGTAATTCTCTCATAACAATTTAAATGAATTAAAGTGGCATGAGTTTTCCGTGAAGCTATAACGACATTAAAACTTAATTATTTATTGTACATGTATTATCTTTGTAACATTCAGTTCAAAATATGTATTTTTAATCGTGAAAATTTATTTGATGCTGAGTATAATCTGATATTTTATAGCCCCTGCTTATTGGGTGTTTTATTTTGACATTTCATTGAAGTGTATCATGGTGACATAGTTAGGTGAGATTTTTGATTAGGAGTCAATTTTTAAGGGATTATTCTAAGGATTAACAATGATGATAAAAATAGGGATTCGTGAACATTTTAAATACATCAATGCAATATTAATTTAGAGAAGGAGGGTCGCAATGCGATTAAAATATCTTAGTTGTCTTTTCATAATTGTTCTTTACATGTTTTCTAGTGCATTGATGTGCGGAGCTACGCTTGTTGTAGTAGGTTACTATATTCCTGGAGTTCCTTTTGTAAGGCAGAAAGATCCTTATTGGTGTGGTCCTGCTTGTTTAGCGATGGTTTTACAGTACTGGGGCATAAATGTTTCGCAGGATGAGATCGCATCGGAGATATATGACCCTGTGACTCATTTGACTTATATTTCTGATATGGAAAAATATCCATTAAAATTTAATTTTACAGTTGAATCATTGTTTTCGAATATAGATGAGTTGAAGGAGTTTATTAGAGAAGGTTATCCAATTATAGTTCTACAAAAATATAGTTTAACAACTACTTATGGCCATTTTCGTGTGGTAATAGATTACAATGATAAAACTGAGATCATCATGACAAATGATCCGTTGAAACAAGCAAACTACACTATTAGTTATAGAGTTTTCAAAGAGCTTTGGGAACCAGGATCAACTTTTTCAACAACGAACTGGACACTACTAATATATAAGTCTGATGAAAAACCGCCTCAAAACCCCATACCAATCTACAGCGAAAAACCAGCAAAAAATGTATGGTTAACGACAATATTAGCTACTGTCACTGTTGCTCTTGTGCTAATAATCACCCTGTACACTATAAAATTCAAGAAAAGGATTAACATGCGTTAAAGACAAGACCAACTATATTAACTACCAAATCTTATCTCAAACAAGGTAGAAATCACTTAAATATTAGTTTCAAGCTAAGTGATTTTATGTAATAGTTAGCCTTTGGGATGAAATGAGATATTTTTTATTACTAAATTGCAATTTCGGACATTCTTCCCTTCTTGGCTATACGTGTTTAAGTGTTGTTTTGTTATCCCTCTCTCAACTATGAATGTTTGAATCCATATGCCTATTAGTGTCGGCCAGACCACGAATAATAAAGGTATTATGATCTTCCTTAGTGAGCCAAACGGTATAAGTATTATTAACAAAAAAGTTGTACACGTGATTAAAATTGCTATGATTCCGATAATTGTTTCGTAAGCAATAATTTTAGGTTGAAAGAGATAAATCAACAATCCCATAACATATCCAAGAAAAAGGAAAAATATAATGGATGCAACATCCACTTGTATCCAGCTTTCCGATATTATTCCAGCTGTTCGATAAAAATCTGTAAGGATGCGTATATGTTCTTCTGAAATGACTAGTAGATAGTAACCATTGAAATGTGAGTAGTTATTATATTGAGGAAGTCTTAATGTTTGAGGAAGTACTTTAGCTAACAAAATCGATATAGTTAACAAAATTAAGAGAACTTTTAAGTGATTTGTTCTAAATTGGAAAACTTTACTTTCTGTTTCGTTTAAAGCTAATATCCTTGAAACGATTAGTGAGTAGAAGGTAACTAAACAGGGTTGTAGAAAGACTAAGTAAAAATATAATCCAGATAATAGAACACCCATGACTAATGCTCCCCAGAAGAGTTGATCAAATTCGATATGTAGGTGTTTGGTTCCGAGATAACCATAAAATATTCCACATAGCATTCCTACACTCATGAATACGGGCATTGGATACTCAGCTAAATTCTTACTTAGAGCTAGAATTACATTTACTAGTATATGACCGCCAACAGCGATAGCAAGGATAAGTAAAGAGTTTAGGGGTACTTTAAACCGTTTTTTGAAATAGCTTCTCTTCGGATAAAATTCTCTTAGTAAATTGGATAGTTCCTCGTCTTTTTCAATAACGGATCTCCCAATTTCAGTTAAAGTATATTTATCATTGATCCTCTTAACAAGCCCTCGAAGACTTTTGAGATGCCAGCTAAGCTTAGCGGATGTTTTTATCCCAGTTATATCCATTAACTCAGTAAAAGTAGCAGATTTTTTCTTATATAAGTAACAGAGAATTTTTCTACGAGTAGAATGGGATAATACTTTATAAAGACTTTCCAAGTCTATAATGCTAGACATTAATTCCACCTAAAGCGTTACAAATTTCCGAGATATATTGATTTATAGAAAGCGTTTTTAACAATTCTGGTAAAGAAAAATTTACATGAAAGTAAAACGTTTGATACAAGAGAAAATAAAAACCAGAAAACAAAAATATATCATAAACGGCGGTTGGCTCCGAAATTTATGTAAAAATTAAATACAATTACAAACAAATTCTGTGCAAAGTTATACGTTTAAATTAAAAACGTGTTAGAATTCATAGGTGTCATTGCAATTGATTTTATGGAACTATGATTATACTTTATTTGTGTGGAGAGATTGTATGGAGAAGTTTGATGTTGTTGTGGTTGGTGGTGGTAGTACTGGTGTTGCTGTTGCACGTGACTGTGCTATGCGGGGTTTTAAAACAATTCTTATTGAGAAGGGTGATTTAGGTTCTGGGACGACTGGTACATGTATGGGTATGATTCATGGAGGTTTTCGCTACCTTCTTCCTCCTCACTCTGACACGCAACTGGTTACTGAAATGTGCAGAGAAAGTGGAATAATTCAGAAAATTGCGCCCCATCTAGTTTTTAGAATTCCGTATCTTCATCTTATAACTAAGCCTGTTGATGAGAAAGGACTTGAAAAACTGATAAAGATGTACAAGTTTCTCGACTATTTTCATAAAATGAAAAACACACATCCTCACACATATCTTTCGAAGGAAGATGCTTTAAAGCTTGAACCGAATTTGAATAAGGATGCGTTTTTCGGTGCGTTTTACACGGAGGAATGGGGTGTAGACGTATTTAGGCTTGTTGTTGCTACGGCGTTGTCAGCGAAGGAACATGGAGCAGAAATAAGAACATACACGAAGGTAATCGATGTGTTGAGGGAAGGAGATGAAGTTGTTGGAATTAAGGTTAGAGATGTGTTTAGTGGAAGGGTGGAGGAGATAAGGGCGTCTATGGTGGTTAATGCGGCTGGTGCATGGGTTCCTATCATTGCGAAGATGGCTGGTGTGGAATATAGGTTGAGGCCGACTAAGGGTGTGCATGTGTTTCTTGATAGGAGGATTACGAATTTTGGGATTATTGCTGAGGCTATTGATGGCCATTACCTTGTTTTGCTGCCTCATGAGAATACGATGATGCTAGGAGACACTGATGACGATTATTTTGGAGATCCGGATGATGTTAAGCCAACTTTTGACGAAGTGGAGTATCTGTTAAGAAGTATGGAGAGGTTTGTGCCGAAAATTAGGGATGCGAGGGTTATTAGGGCGATGGCTGGTCTTAGACCTCTTCTCTACAGGTGGGGTGTGCCGGAGTCGGATATTACTCGTCGAGATGAAATAGTTGATCATGAGGAAAGGGATGGGTTGAAGGGGTTTATTACGATTGGAGGGGGGAAGATGGTGACGATGAGGCTAATAGGGGAGAAAGTTACGGATCTAATATGTAAAAAGTTTGGTGTCAGGGAGAAGTGCCGTACTCGTGATGAACCTTTACCCGGTGCTGAAAGAGAAGTAGATGTGCTGGAGCTTGCAAGAAAATATGGGTTGCCGCCGCGTGTGGTTGAGAGAATTGTTCATAGGCATGGTTGTAGAGCTGAACGAATACTAAAATACACGAAGGATAAGCCAGAGTGGAAGTCCACGATATGTACGTGTGAGCCAGTGATTGAAGCTGAGATAAGATATGTTTTGAGGGAGGAGTTTGCGCGTACAATTGATGATATTAAGAGGAGAACTAGGCTTGGTATGGGTCCGTGTCAAGGCTGTTTCTGTACATTTAAAGTTGCACATATAGTTTCAGATGAATTGAAATTCCCGGTTAAAGAGATTCATAAGCTTATACTAGATTTTTTGAGGGAGCGGTGGAAGGGGAAACAATCGGTGTTACGATGTTATCAAATGGGCCAAGAAGAGCTTGCACAGTCAATTTACATGATGGTTGCAAACTATGACCGTTTAATTGATGTGATGGAGTGATGTTGATGAGAGAATTTGATGTTGTGGTTGTGGGATGTGGTGCTGCAGGTTTAATGTCTGCTTACGAACTTACAAAGAGAAATATTCCTGTTCTTATTGTGTCGAGGGGGCTTGGAGCCACTGCTATGTCCTCTGGAACAATAGATTTAATGGGCTATTTTCCAAGCGGTGTGTTCGTGGAAAACCCTTTGGATGCTGTGGGGGAAGTTGCTGAAAAATATCCTCAACACCCTTATGGTGTTCTGGGAGGAGGTTTTGAAGTAGATTCTGATGAAAGAAAGAAAAATGCCGTGTTAAGGGCTAGGGAGGCGTTATCGGAGTTTTTGTCTATGGAAATTGGCGTTAAGTATGTTGGAGATTTGAATAGAAATGTGTTTGTTTCGAACCCGCTGGGAACTTTAAAACCTACAGCTTTATATCAAATTTCTATGAGAAACGGAGTTCTAGAAAATCTTTCTGACAAATCTATACATATTATTGGATTTAAGGGGTATCCAGATTTCGATGCAAGTTTTTACGCAAAATCTCTCGCTTATTTTGCTAAAATTTTAAAAATTAACTTAAAGGACGTAAAATCTATGGTGATTAGCCTACCAACATTTGAGAATAAACATAACATATTGGCAGTAAACATTGCAAGACTACTTGAAAAGGAAGACTACCTAGATAGTTTTGCAAAAACGATTGTCAACAATTTAAAAGGAAAACATGCCGATATAATAGGATTTCCTGCAGTTCTAGGACTAGAAAACACGGAAAATATTATTAAAAGATTGGAAGAACAATTAGGAAGCCAAGTTTTCGAAATACCGTCGCTACCACCGTCAGTTCCGGGTCTCAGACTGCAACAAAAACTAGAGAGAGCTGTATCTCAATACGATGGTGCTAAGATCATTAAGGGAATAGAAGTTCTAAGAATTCACAAGAGAAATAGAAAGGTTGAGAAAATTGAAATCAGTATGGAGAGGAGGAGGGAGGAAATTAAATGTTCGGCGGTGGTACTTGCGACTGGCAGTTTTATAGGTGGAGGGCTTAAAGAACATGAGGGTGAAATTGTAGAGGGGATATTTGGTCTTCCAGTTTGCGATCAGAAAGGCAAGTTCTTAGAGGGTATTAAAATTTTGAAATTGTTGAGAGAAGGTTTGTTTTCCAAGGATGGTCATCCCGTTTTTGCTGTAGGGATAAAAGTGGATAATATGTTTCGCCCTGTAGGCTTGGATGGAACTCCTGTGTATGAGAATTTGTTTGCTGCAGGTGCAATACTATCAGGTTATAATCGGATTTCTGAGAAAAGCGGCCTAGGTATTGCAATATCAACTGGATACTTCGCTGGAAACGTTGTTGCAAACTTTGTGAGGTGAAATGCTATGAGTTTTGAAAGTTATTTTGAGAAGGTTTTGGAGGTTGTAAGGGCAATAGAGCTTCCAATACTGTCTAGCGACGAGTGGGAACAGGTAAGACTGTTGGAGAAGTGTTTGAATTGTGGAATATGTACAATGTTTTGCCCAATAATGCAAGTTCCATTAGTAACTTGCCCTGGACCGAGAAGCATCTCAACCGAGACTTCCCGTCACTTTACGGAATACAAACTAATGTTTGATGAGGTAATGAAATGTACTTTATGCGGCGAATGCAGAGAGGTTTGCCCTCAAAACGTACCTGTCACCAACATAATAAAGCTGATTAGAAAGAAAATATTAGATTACACGCCTTCGGCTCTCCCGTCTTCCGTTATTAAATACGTGGAGTCTTTAAGGAAGACAGGTTTCTTTACTTCTCCAATGAGTAAGGAAGAGAGGAAAGAAATGCGTGAATTTTTAGATATTCCAGTAGTTCAAGATAGATACAAGCGGGAAGCAGATGTGGTTTATTTTCCAGGTTGTCAAGCTTCTTCAACACTTATAGAGATATTTGAAGCAACAAAAACGATACTAGAGAAATTAAATGTGGATTATACTCTTTTGGAGGATTGGAGCTGTTGCGGATACCCTGCACACATTCTGGGAATGGATGAACTCGCTGAAGAAACGGTGAACAAACTTATAAGTAAAATAGGTGAGAAAAAAGCTAAAACGGTTTTAACGACGTGTGCAGGCTGTACCGCTAATCTGAAAAGGGTCTTAGAAGGATACGACACCAACATAACTGTAAAACATCTCATAGAGTATTTAATAGAAGACGTCAAACTAGATAAGTTAATAAAAATTATGCGTAAACCTTCTTTAAATGAGGAAATTACTGTTACTATTCATTATCCATGTGAGCTTAATCGTCATGTTGGTAAATATATGAACGACTATTTCTATGATCTTGTTGCATCGCTTCCAAATGTAAAGGTTGTTGAATCAAAAATGAGAGAGAAATGTTGCGGTGGAGGAGGAATTCTCCTAATATACGATCCCAAATTATCGTTAGAGGTTGCAAAATTAAAAGCGGAGGACTTTAAATCAACTAGCGCATCTATAGTGTTAACAGCATGTCCATCATGCAGTGTTAACATAAAAAAGGGGTTTGTAGAAATTGGAGAACAAAGAATTAGAGTTAAGGATATATCGTTTTTAATTGCGAAAAATCTAAAGTAGATCATTAGAAGGCGCAAATCCGCAGTTAACTTTTATACTTCAAACAAGAAGCGCGCACTACTTAGAAATAAAAACATACAAGTAAGCTATTAACGAGGGAAAAGATTGACTGAAGAGATTAAATATACCGACCATTTAAAGTTACGGATTTCGTTAAGGGGTTTTCCTGAGGAACTTCCTTTAAGAGTGTATAAAGAAGCTGAACGAAGATTTTATGATGAAAAGAGTGGACATTTTATTGCTTTGAAGAAGATGTTTTACGCTGGTAGAGAAAGGTTTATCATAGTTGTTTACGATGTTAGAAATGGAGTGGTTGAGTTGATAACGGTTCATCCAATAAGTAAGAGGCAAGTTGAGTACAGGGTTAAAAGTGGGAGGTGGAAGTTGGTTGAGTGAAGCTTATCCAAAGGTTGTTTACGACGAGAAAAGCGATGTCCTATACATAATTATTAGAAATGGCGTTGAAGAAGGTTTTATAGAATTAGCCCCTAATATAAATTTAGAGTTGGATAATAGTGGGAAAGTTATTGGAATAGAGATTTTAAATGCAAGCAAAGTTTTCAAGAAAATCGAAAAACCCCTAGAACTTATAAAAACATTAAAGAAATAACTATCATTAAAAATAGTACCACAACGTATTGAGTAACTAAAAGGATATTCAATTGCTTAACAACTATTCTACTATTCTGATTTCTATTATAATTAAAAAGGGCTTTGACTTTATTTTAAACATTACACATTTTAACGATCTTTAAGCTGCAATGCAACCGTTTTCATGATAAAAAATAAAAGTATTATTAGTATATGACACGCGTTTATTTTTAACATATATTAGCAACTTTTCTCTTATTTTACTTTTGTTGTTTATCACGTTTTCGCATCGTGGTTTTTATGGCCATTAAAAAGATCAATGTGGCAACGGCAAACATAGCGAGGAAAATTGTTAGAAAATTTTTGTTTATTATACGAGTTAAAATTGTTTCTCCATGTTCACCGAAAAACAAAGTCCCGATTAGACCTCCAGCAACACAGCCTGAAACTAGAGCTAAAGAGGAAAGCATTGAGGTCAAAAGAGCTAAGAACCAAGGAAACCTTTCATATTTTAGTAAACTTGAGCGGCTTAGCGGAACCAGCCTAAATTTAAAAAGTAAAAACAAAGAAACAACAGTCAGCCCGGTGAAACCACCTACCAAGAAAAACGCCCCACTCATCACAAAACCTCCAGCAAATTGGGACTTTTAGTCTTTTAGCTGAGGGCTAAACCGTATAGAAGTACACCAATTCCGATGATGAAGGTGATTCTACTTAAGATCGGTTTTTTATTCCAGTTTACAGCACTCACTGCAAATAGGAACGGAGCGAAACCAGCAAACGCAATGAATATTTTTTGAAAAAGATTTTCGACCTGAACTACCAATCCTCCGAGGATACCCAAAAATGTTCCTAGAATACCTAGAAAGATTAACGAATTCGTTGCCTTTGAACATAACTGCCGTGTTTCGGAATCAAAACCCCAAATCCCCACACTTATTTCAAAGCATATTAATGCAAGAAATATGGATGTTAATGTTCCCCGTTGAAGCGACTTAAACACTAAAGAATTAACTATAGCACCTATTAACCACCCACATCCAAGTATAATCCAAACCCAGAACATCAACCTTTTCATTGAAATCACTACCTCCAATACTTAACTTCAATCTAAATATGCTGTAGCGCGCCGCGCGCTACCCCCCAAATTATTTTGAATAAAATGTGGTTTTTATCGCATATAATTTATTTTCGACAAATATCTAAATTTTGCGGTTTTTGACCTTTCATGGTGGTTGTTTAAGTTTGCGTCGCCTTTACAAAGTTATTGGGTGAAGTAATGTTTAAAGTTTAAAGTAACAGTTCTGTGATGTCTCTTACCTTATCCTTTTGTTTGCAATGTTATCGAACTGTGTTTTGTTAATGTTTTGTAGAGGACATAGGAGACTATGAGTGTTATTATTAGGCAGGTGGCGATTATGTACGTTAAGTTTTGAACTAGGTGGATGTGGTATAGGAAATCGCCAGCAATAATTGCGATGCTGAATATTATTAGCGCCATTGTGAAGTTTTTGTCTTCTTTAGAAAACTCTTCTACTTGGCGATATTTTAAAATAAATGTTAGAAAAGCGGTGGAAATCAATAGTAGAGATCCAACGGCGTCAAATAACTTTATGTGGAAGGATGTGGGGGAGAAAAGAAAAACATAGAGCACCTCTAAAAGGAATAGGAAATATATAGAAATCCAGGCAACCATGTATCTATTAACTGAACTAGTAATCAATCTAATCCCCCCGATCTTACACATGGAATTATTACGGTATTCTTTGATACGCGTGCTAGTTCATTTGATTACATTATTGTTTTTATCGCTTAAAAAAATTTCGACAAATATTAAAATTTAGTTTTTGATTGGAGTGCAGTAGTTGTTTTTAAGTTTACACAATTTTTGTAGATTCATTAGTAAAAGTTTTGTTTAATGTTTCGAGTAAAAGTTCTGTGATATCTTTCACCATTATTTTCCCGTTTGCGATGTTATCGAACTGTGTTTTGCAGAAGGGACATGAGGTAGCAAGTATTTTTGCTTCTGTTTCTAATGCTTCTTCTAATCGTTTTCTTGCTATGTCCTTGGATATTTCTTTATTAATGTGGAGAAGACCGCCTCCTGCGCCGCAACATTTTGAACTTTCCTTGTTCCATGACATTTCTTTTATTTTGTAACCCATTTTTTCTAAAAGTTTTCTTGGCGGGTCGAAAATTCCTAAGTGTCTACCAAGGTGACACGGATCATGATAAGTAACAGTTATCTCATGGTTCACTTGTGTTAGGTCCTTTTCATCTATTTGTTCGACTAAAAACTCTGAAATGTGGTAGACCTCAAAAGGTACGTCTACATCTATCTCAGGATAGTCTTTTTTAAAGGCTCTGTAGCATCCTGGACATGTAAAAACTACTTTACTAACCCCCATACTTTCAATGGCAGAAACATTGTGTTGAGCAAATTCTTTAGCTGTTTCAGGGAAACCTAACCTCAGGAGAGGAGATCCGCAACATCGCTCTTCTTTTATCAATGTGAAATCGATGTTTAAAGTTTTTAATATGTTTATTGTGGCGTTTGCTATTTCTGTTCTTCTATAAGCACTTGTACACCCAATGAAATATGCAACATCAGCATTATCAGAAAATCTTGCATTTAGATGCGAAAATCTTTGAGTGTTAGGTTCTCCGTATGGATTGTAATTCTTCCTTGCAGTTTTTTCCACTTCCAACACGTTTTCTGGAACTTTATTTAGTGATGCTAAGTATGTTCTTGCAGATTCAATGATTTCTGGCATTGAGATTTTTAAGCCGCACCACGGTTCGGTGCTGCAGAGACCACATGTTGTACAAAGATAGAGATACTTTGCTAGAACGTCGCCTTCTTCATTGATGTCTACGAGTTTAGATGCTATTAGGTGTACTATTAGTGCTTTGTTTGGTGGGTATACTGGTTCGCGTCTAACAACGCTGGCTACTGGGCAGACGAATTTGCACATTTTGAGACATAGAGCACATTTGAGGGCTTGTTTAGAATATTTTTCTAGCTTCATCCATTCCACCAAATCCAAGTTTTCCAGGGTTCAATATGTTATTGGGATCGAGTATTCTCTTTATGTTAGCTAAAACTTTGTAGGCGTTTCCGTAATATTTCGGTAGCCATGCTCCCTTAAGTAGACCGATACCGTGGTGGTGGCTAATGGCTCCGCCGATTTTAAGGCACGTTTCCATGGCGTCTTTCCAAATGTACCAATAGATTTGCTCAATTGGTTTTCCCTTTTCTTTGCTTTTGAGAAAAGTGAAGTATATTGATCCACCTTCTTGGTAGAAGTGTGAAAAATGCGCCATAGCAGTTACACGGTATTTTTCAAACACTTTACGTATCTCAAAGTATAGTTTTTCCAGCTTATTCCAAGTTGCTGCAACTTCCATTGTATCAACTATCATTTTGCCCATGAGAAGCGTGGGAAGCATCCAGTATTGATCGTGTCTATGTATCCACCAGTGTTTTGCAGGCTTTTCCCCTAGATTCTCTGCTTTAAACTCTTTTTCACATATATTTTCTGTGATTTCTTTTTCTACCTTTACTAGTTTACTGTTTCCTTCGAAGCTTAAAATTAGTAAGCAGCCTTCCGCTGGAAGACCTAAACTTCTAAGAGTAAGTTTTGTATCATATTCATCATATAACCGGACAATTGCAGGCCTTACTCCGCATCTAAATATTTTTCGGATGGCTTCTAATCCTTCGTGAACACTTTTCAACCTATAGGATATGTATATGCGTTCTTCGGGTAGTTCATGTATCCTTAACGTTGCTTCCGTTATTATTCCTAGAACTCCCTCTGAACCTACAAATAACTGAGTTAAGTTTGGGCCTGTCGCGCTTCTCGGCACAGGTTTCGTTTCTATGATTTCTCCGGTTGGGAGAACTACTTGTATTCCTAGAACCATGTCTTCTATTTTCCCATATTTATTTGATAATACACCTGCTGATCGACAAGCAAGAAAACCACCAATTGTAGAAGAGTAAATGGACAACGGGTAGTGCCCAAGCGTATACCCATGTTTGTTTAGTTCTTCTTCCAGTTCCATACCTATAATGCCTGTTTGTGTTCTCACTGTAAGCGATTTATCATCTATCTCTATGATTTTATTCATCCTTTTCATGTCTATGATTATTCCTCCTCGTGTAGGTGAGATTCCTCCGCAGACCCCTGCACCGCCACCTAAAGTTATAACTGGTACTTTGATTTCATTGGCTAGCTTAATGATCTCTGAGATTTGTTCGGTTGTTTCTGGCCATACTACGACGTCAGGTAGCTTCCAGAGTTTTCGATCAACTATGTTAAAAAAGTAAGGTAACCATAAGTCGCGTGAACATATTGCTAAGTCGACAAGGCTCGTTGATAGGTTTTCTTCTCCAACTATTTTTGATATTCTATCCTTTAAAACTGTTTGAGTACTCATATCATCATGCTCCTGTTATATGGGTAGTTTTGTTACCACCGATAAGAGTAGCTTTTCAAATTCGGGGTATATTCCACTGTATGTTTTTAAGTTCTGAGGATTTGGTTCCAATGTCTCATGGATTTGTACCATGGATTCAACTGCGTCTTTTAAGCTACCATAAATCTTTGCGGCAGTACTTGCAATTACCGCAACACCTAAAGCGGTGATATCCTCTATATTTACTGGAACTACTACCTTTTTACCCGTGATATCAGCTAGTATTCTTCTCCACAATTTACTTTTCATACCTCCTCCATCCGCGCTGAGTTCCTCTGTCTTTACTCCGAAGGTTTCCATTAGTTTTAAGAAAAATCTAGAGATAAAACCGTTGGATTCTAAAATGGACCTTGCAAGATGTCCTCTCCCATGTTTTAAACTCAGTCCGCGAAATATTCCCATAGAATATGAAAATAGTGGAATCAAAATAAGCCCGTCCGATCCAGGAGGTACTTGCTCTGCTTCAGCATCTAAAATTTTGTAGGGCTCAACTTCACCAACTTTTAAATTAGCCTTGTCTTTGAATAACAGGTCTCGTAGCCATCGATAAATCGCTCCAGTTGTTGGAAGTACCCCCTCAATTAGCCAGAAGTTTTTTAACGCGTGCGGCAGACAGAAAAGTTTCATAAGAGGTTGATAGAATTCAAATGGCGGTTTAGATATGCAAGCATCAACAAATGTACCTGTTCCCGTAGTTATTTTTACTTTATTTGTTTCAAGTAGTCCAAGAGCAACACTAGAACATTGTTGATCCCCGCTTCCGCAAACTACTGGTGTTCCACTCTTCAAACCTGTTAGATTTTCTGCCTCCAGTATTATTTCTCCGACAATTTCTCCTGCCGGTTTTATCTCTGGAAGTTTATCAATTGGGGCTCTAAACTCTTCGGAGAGTTCATCTGAATATTTGAGGTTTTTTACGTCAAATGGTCCATAGACGGCATTTGCAAAATCTGACACGCAGTTTCCCGTGAGTTTTCTGTAAAAGAATGCATCGATTGTTTCGAATTTGAAGGTTTTATTGTAAATATCTGGTCTCTCATCCTTAAACCATAAAATTCTCATTGCAATGAGTCTGTGCCGAATTTTATTCAGGAGTTTATTTATGGTTTCGCTTGTTCTCGTGTCCATCCATGTGATAGCGTTGTATAAGGGTTTTTCCATCCTTGTCAACTGGAACAACTGTTCCTCTCTGCGTACATATTGTTACAGCAACTATGTTTTGCGGAGAAATTTTTGAAGCTTCTATCGTATCTTTCATCGTGGATGCAGATACCCTCCATAGTTTTTCTGCGTCTTGCTCTATGATCTCCGGTTGTGGCGTTATTATAGGCAACTCTCTCATAATTTTTCCGATTATATTGCCTTTTTCGTCAAAAATCATTGTTTTAACGTTTGTAGTTCCAATATCAAATACTGCAAAATAACTCTCTCCCATAAAACCCCCACATATGACGTTAATAATAAACTTCAATAAAGTTAGAGCTTCTATTTTCGATCGGTTTATTATTTCTTACCTTTTTGCCTATATATTTTATGAACTAATTAAGATAAGCTATTACATTTAGTGGAAGAAAGGAGACTAGAAAGTTAGTAAAGTTAATGTTTTCTCCTTCTTAAGCGAATGCCATTAGTTTAAGGGTAAAATCATACTTAAAGCTCCATTATGGGAAATTTAATGTTAAACTATTAAGACTGAAGCTTATGATAAAAATTAGAACTGCAATATTTCATCCGTTATTATTACTATTCCTTTCTGTCCGTGAAGGACTAATTTGTATTTGTTTAGTACATCTCTTCCAAGAATACTTGGCAATCTTAATATTTTTTCATTAAGTGTTTTATGTTTAAGTACGTATATCATGTCGAGTCTCTCTTTGTAATGCTTTCTATCTTCTGTAATGAATACCAATTCTATGTTTCTTATTATGTAGGTTTCAACTACTCCACCTATGCCTAGTGTTCCCTCCCTGTGCTTTTCTAACTTTGAATAATCTATACCTAGTCTTATTGCATCTCTGTCCAGTATTGTTGTTCTAGTTGCACCTGTATCTAATAGAAGTTCTATCGGAGATTTTATGTCTAAATCTTTGATGATTATTGTCGCTATTACATATGCTGGTCCAAATTTACCGCCTTTGATGAATCCTTTAATTCTCAAGTCAACCCGCTCTTAAAGAATTAGTTCTACTTCCTTACTTGCTATGAATTCTACCGCTATCTGCTCATATTTCTCAGGATACTTCTTCCTGAGTCTCTCCACCAGTCTCACTAAATCTTTATCATGATCTATAACTTTGCCATCCATAGCTGCAATCCACTCGTCTTTAAACGTTTTTTTCAATTCTTCATAGTGTTCTCTAATCCATCTACTGTTTTCACCGTAGATAGAAAGTGTGTGAAGTAAAGCTTCCATAAAATTCACCCCACTAATAAACTAATACTTTCAATATACTTATAAATTCCTTCATGTACACTGTTAAAAGCATATGCAAACAGACTAGTGGACCATATGACCACTTATATGAATTTTGTTCTTAACATATTTTGATAATCAACAACGGATATTTTCCTAAATAGGAATTCTTATCTAAGCGTTATTTTACAGTAATATCTCTTAGTTACCAGAACTAGGTTATATGTTGTTAAATAATTCAAAATACGCAAAAGCTAAAAGATAGAATTTATATGTTTATAGCGGAATTTAACATTTTGTAGTCCACGGATATTTCGTCAAATTGCTTAGAGGCTGTGTTTAAGGAAGTATATTGTAATATGCACATAGTAGGTGAATCATATGAGTGACGAAGTTTTGAAAGAGTTCATAAATATGTTAAGTGATCTAGTTTCTTTTAAATCGCTGTCAATTAATGAAGGTGAATGTGAGAAAACTGCCAAGTATTTAGTAGAGGTTTTAAAAGAAGTTGGATTTTCCGTAAAAGTTGTTAAGCCAAGAGAAGGTAACCCAGTTATACTGGCCAGTCTTAAAGGGAAAGGGAATAATTCGATTCTTTTCTATAACCACTATGATGTGCAGCCTGCAGAACCTTTAGAAGAATGGATTTACGACCCTTTTCAGGTAAAAGTTGTTGAAGACAGGATATATGGGCGTGGAGTCGGAGACAACAAGGGGAACATTGTTTCGAGAATATTAGCTGTTAAAAAGATTTTAGAGGAAGAAGGAGAATTACCGATCACCGTAAAGTTTGTTATTGAAGGTGAAGAGGAAGCAGGTTCACCCCACCTGTGGAATGCCTTGTCTCAAAGCAAAGAGTTTTTTGAAGATGTAGAACTCGTGATATGGGAGTTTGGAGGGTTCAACAAAGATGGATCTATGACTATATTTCTTGGTTTAAAGGGAATACTTTACTTTGAACTTAAAGCTAGAAGACTTTCTCGAGACGCCCATTCATCTTTAGCTGTACTTTTACCCAGCGCTGCTTGGGATTTGATAACGTTTCTCTACGAACTTAAGAAAGATAATTTAAAGAAAATAAAGAGTTTTTGGAACGGCATAGTCGACATTAGGGAAGTGCTTCAAGAAATAAGGGAAGCAGGTTACGAGATAGCTTTTGATTCAGACGTTTTGAAGCAGGAATTTGATATTGAATCTTTTGTTGACGATTTAGAAGACGAAGAGGCTTTGGAAGCTTATTATGGAAGGCCCTCATTTAACATAGATGGATTCCTAACAGGTTACACTGGAGAAGCTTCAAAAACAGTTCTACCTGCCGAGGCCTCGGTTAAAGTAGATTTTAGACTTGTACCCTATCAAGACGCTGAAGCAATAAGCAAAGAGTTTTGCGAATTAGCTGAGAAAAACGGCTTAATATGTAAGAAAATGGATTACACAGAGCCTACATATACAAGTTTTAAACATCCATCCATACAAAAACTACTGAAAATACTAAACAGTATTGGTGTCAAAACAAAAATTGCCCCATGGTCTCCTGGAAGCGGCCCAATGCACATCTTTACCAAATACTTAAAACTGCCAGCTGTAAGTGGCATAGGAGTAAGCTACTGGGGGACAAGAGCTCATGCACCAAACGAAAACATCAGAATAAAAGACGTAGAAAAAACAATACAGATAATAAGTGAAACAATAAAATCGCATCCCAGAATGAACTAATTGCAACATTTAAACATTTTATAATCTGATAATAACAATACCAAGCTCTAGTATATTTCCATCAAGTTTTTGTTATACAAAATTGTTTAAATGAAAATGAGGTAGACAAAAACAAGTATTTCAGCAATGAAACCGAAACATATATATGTTATTTTCTAAAGTTTTAGACAAATTTAAATTGGTGGGGATGGCTGCTTGGGGGAATCTACGAGAAAAATAAGAAGTAGAATACTTCTTGCACTATTGATCGGTGTAATCATTATTCCAACAATAGCTTACGCATACAATCTACTAATACTCTCAGACTCATACACATTAACCATATGGATAGTAGATGAACAAGGAAAAGCTGTTCCAGACGCAACAGTACAGATATTCATCACCGTACCCAAAGGACCAGCTAAACTCATAGACCGACTTAAAACAAACAGTCGCGGCAAAGCCATCTTCCACCTATCAATAAAAAATTTAACGAATCCTTGGATCGAAACCAACGAATGGCTTGCTGAACACGGTGGAATAGCCAACCCAGGCATCCTAATATTCGCATACTACAGCGGTGAAAAGCTAGGCACAACAACATGCACTTTAACCATACCATGGGAAATCAGAGGAAAAGGACCAATAACAATAGGAAAAACACTAAAATTGAAGTGGAATACAATCAACAAATCTAAGGTAGTTAAAAAAGCTGAAATCCTTGGTTATGCTGGAAGACTAGTATATGAACTTGCATGGAGCAAAGAACATGAAGGATACATAAACCTAGCCTACCTAAAAACAGACTCACATTCACAAGGGACATTACATTATAAAATTTACAAGTATGATTACATTGCATACAAAGTCACCATAAATGAAGGGTTTACAGGGTGGGAACTGGCTTCAGGTACATTTGGATCAACAACGTGGATCAGGGATGGATACACTTATGTTGGCGTAGGATATAATGGCGAAGGTTGGATTTCTATTTACGGTCGTGTCGTTTGGGAAACGTGGCATCTTCGCTACTATTATGGTAGTATTCCGGGTGAAATTGTGCAAACAGACTATAAAACCTACATAAAATATGTTGTCCCGGACACGCTAAGAAATGTCAAGGGAGACGATTACTATAATATGGAAGGCACATACAAGTATTACAAAACATTTACAGGAAAAGGAGTGGAAGCTGGGAACATTGCTGGGTCTGTTGAATTTGATGATTTTACTGCAGATAAGGAGGAACATATGGTACCGTTCCCATATGCATTGGCTGCAGGCCTAATAAAGGAAGGGCTCGGCGATGTTCTACCAGGTGTAGCTCTTGGAGTAGTAACTGAACATGTGTCAGCTGCTTATGTGATTTACGATGTTTGGGGCGATGTAAACTATAATGTGAAGTTTTACTATTTCTATATGGATCAGTACAGTGTTCCAATGGCGTGGGTAAAATATGTAACCTATTATTCATCGTCATCCCCTTCTCCACCGCCTCCACCAGGACAACCAACCCCAACATAACTAACCATTTTTAATTTTTTAGATATATGTTTTATTTTGCTGGTTTTAATATTAATTTTGATGAATTTGTGTCTAATGTCAAAGAACGAAAATAGATATTAAAGAGAGACTAGAAAATGTTCATTATGTTAATTGTGTTAATATATTTTTATTTCATTCATTCTGCTTGCAGAAGAATGAAATGTAAGATCAGGGAAAGCACATTAGATATGGTGGAAATATGCATGGAGTAGCTTTAAATAATTAAAAATATGGGATATATGTTGGTGATTTGATGGTTAATGATATCAAGGTAACCGATAAAGGTATTTTTATCCCTAGGGAGCTATTTAAAGAACTACTTGACGTTTATTCTAAAGTTGAACAAATCCTTGCCACACTTGAAACCTTGGCTGATAAAGAAACATTGGAAGCCATTAAAAAGGGTAAAGAGGAAATAGCTAAGGGAAACTATGTAGAGTGTAAAATTGAAAATTTGGAAGAAACTCTTAAATAGCTAGTAGGAGGCTATTTTATGCCCTACAAGGCTAAATTTTCTAGAACATTCCTCAAAAAGTGAGATAAATTACCTAAGGAAACTAAAGAAAAAGTTGGGGAGTCCATTAAAGCTATTAATTTTTACGATATAGACTTAAGGAAAAGAATTTACCGCTAGTTTCAATGAACCTATTTTTTCGATGTAGCCTTCTATTATGTCTCCGTGTTTTAGTGGTGCTACTCCTTTTGGTGTTCCGGTAGCTATTATGTCTCCTGGTTCGAGGGTGCAGACTTTTGATGCGAAGCGTATGAGTTCGTTGATTTTGAATATCATGTCTTTTGTGTTTCCTTGCTGTCTTACTTTTCCATTTACTTTTAACTCTATATTTAGGTTTTGTGGGTCCTCTATTTCATCTTTTGTTACAATCCAAGGACCTAGGGGGCAAAAGGTATCGAATCCTTTTGCTCTAAACCATGTAACATCCTTTCTCTGCAGATCTCGTGCAGTTATGTCTAATAGTATTGTGTATCCGAAAATGGTGCTCCATGCTTCTCTTGGATCCACGTTTTTGCATCGTTTACCGATTATAACCGCGAGTTCTATTTCATGATCTACTCTTTTACTTTCTGCTGGTAAAACTATTTTGCTGTTGTGTCCTGTAAGTGCTGATGGCGGTTTTAAAAAGAAGATTGGTTCACTAGGAACTTCTTCCCGCATTTCCTCAATATGACTCATATAGTTTCTTCCTACGCAAATAATTTTTGAAGGATTGGTAATCGGTGCATCAAGAGATACATCGTTAAGATTATAGGAAAAACCTTCGATTACATGTTTGCTTTTCAATATTCTTTCTAGTAAAATTTTGATTTCATCCCATTGCTCAATTAAATTCCTTACGTATTTGTAGTTAGCCCAGTTTCTAAAGTTTATTCCCTTTAAAGCTTTCGAAACATCTAGCACTTTATCGTTAATGAGTATGCCTGCTTTCCCTCCATTAAACGAAACTATCCGCATTACTATCCACCTCTTAAAACCTGATATAACTAAAGTCTTGGAAACGTAATCCCGCTACTGACATTTTATTAAATTGCGTTTGACTCAAAGTGTTAAAACTTCCATGCAGTCTTAAACTTCATACTTATATATACATGCTTACAAACTAAAGATATTTCACAGTTTGGAGGATACGCCCATGACGCCTGAACAAATCGCTTTCCTAATATTTGAAATACTTTTAGTTATGGGAGTTCTTTACATTTCGGCTCTAGCGATCACTGGTAGGAAACGTGTATCTACATCTTATCTTGCCAGTTTATTTGTCGTTGCTGTCTTAGCTATCTTTTTACTGCCTATAATTCGAGCAATAATCAGCATGTTCTACCTGGGTGAAGCCGCACCATATTTTGCCTTTACGGCTTTAATTTACCTTGTCAGATATCTGTTAAAACCTAGAAGCGGGCAACTCGTAAGCTGGGATCACGCAATACTGATTTCCCTTATAGCAGTGGTCTTCATAGTAATTCTAAACTACTTAGCACAAGTCCTCCTCAACATAACACTTATTCAACTGTAATAAGCTTTTAATCCCAATATCAACTTATTGTAAAAAGGTTTTATGTAAATTCAAAGCTTTTTAATAATGTAACAATGGATTGAGAAAACATAAAAATGTTTATTAATGAAGGAAGGTTGTGAGCCTTGGAAATTATAATTTTGGGTTCAGGTGGTTGTACACGGATCCCCAGATCGCTATGCCAATGTAGGGTGTGAAAGGAGGCAAGAAAGAAGGGAGTTCCATATTCGCGTTCAGGACCATCTATGTTTTTAAAAGATGTAAACATTTTGTTTGACACTCCTGAGGACATAGCTGTTCAATTGAATAGAGAAAACATTAAGCAAATAATGCTATTTTCTATACGCATTGGGAACCTGATCACACACTTAGCATAAGGATCGTAGAAGAGATAAATATGTACTGGTTGGCTAAATATGTCGACGGCAAAGAACCCGAACGAAAAATTGCTATCTACGCGTTAGAAGAGGTTATGAACGATCTACTTAATAAAAAACAAGTACGGTGCATATTTTAAATACTATGAGGAGATTGGTGTAGTTTCTTTAAATACGCTTAAAGAAAATGTACCTCTTGAGATTGATAATTTTAGGATAACGCCTATTCAAGTTAAAGGCGATGTTACTTCAACAATTTTTCTCGTAGAGGAAGACTACAAGAAAGTTATTTACACGCCCTGCGACGTTAAACCATTTCCAATAGCGAACAATAAGCTAAATAATGCGGATGTTTTGATTATTGGTAATGTCATTCCTGATGAACCTTTAAAGGATGGTTATTTTGTTCCACAGGACAATAAACTTAGAAAGGAAATGTTTTCCATAGAAGAAATAATAGAAATTAAGGAAAAGCTCAATATAGGGAAAGTAATCATAACACACATTGAAGAGGAATGGGGTAAGTCTTTTGATGATTACAAGGGACTAGAGAAAAAATACAGGCAATTTAACATAAAGTTTGCCTTCGATGGCATGAGAATCAAGTTATAGGTGTTTAAACTCTTAAGATTAAAGGTAAAATTAGGTTGGTTCCGAATTTTGTTCGCGCAGAATGGAAGACTTTATATTAGTTCTTTTATTGTGAATATTTCTATTTTTGTCAGTTTTCTTATTTTTTCGCTCTTTTTTGCAAGACTTCTTTCGTCGGTTGTAATAATTGGAACTTTATGTTTGAAAGCTAGAACTAGGTAAGGTACGTCTTTTGGTTCGATTTCTAGTATTTTTGATATCATTTGTATTTCAGGGGTTTTCTTCATTGTTTCGATGAGGTCTTCAGTAATGGGGTGGTAGAATTCTTTTATAATGTTGTTTGAGTTTAGTATTTTCCAGAACAGTTTTTCAAGTTCTAGAGGGTTGCGGTGAATTCTTATGGCTATCCGTTTTAATACTCTTGTTACTTCGGCTACAATGTAACTGTTTACAAGGATCTTGTATTCTCCTTTTATGCATTTTAGGATAATGCCTGTTGCTTCTTTTAATGTTCCCAGAATCCCGTAGACCCAAATATTTGCGTCAAGGATTAACGTTTTCGCTTTTGATGAGTTTTTCAACATCTTCCCTACCTTTCTCTAACTCTTCTTTTACAATTTCTTTTGGAACTTTAAGTTCAAGCAACTGTTTTAATGTCTCGAAGGGGTCTCCTCTTTCTTTTGAAAGTTTGTCCATTGAATGTAACCCCAACAGTCCAATGTTTTTTCTCAATATTGCTTCCCTAACAGCTTCTCTGACAAATTCAGCCTTACCAGTATATCCTAGTGCCTTAACAAGTTCCTCCACAAGTTTATCGAGATTTCTACTAACTTTAATCGTCCACACTATAGACAAAACTTAACGCCTCCATAAATACTCTAGTATTTAGAAAATACCATAGTATTTTAAACCTTCCTAAACCCTCATTACAACGCAACACGCATCACAAGTTAATATTCAAACCTTTAACAATATCTGTGAACATCTATGTGTATTAATGCAGTTACTTTATATTTTTGGTTCAAAAATCTTGGAGAAGGGTCATGTTCAAAGATAGAAACTCTAGTTTTATTATGAGAAACTAGGTGTTTTCGAGCTTTTTTCAATTAAGATATTAACCTTGTCAAAATAGGCGGTAACAATGTGTAAATAAACAGTTACTTCTAACATATCATATAGTGTTATGAAAGGATATGTGTTGCAAGTTTGAGTAGCAGTTTTCTCAAGTATTATGCTTGGGTGTGTGAAATGGCTGTTAATTTAAGTGAAGCTGATTATGAGATTTTGAGAATTCTTCAAGAGAATGCTCGTGCCTCTATATCGATATTTCCCGTGAACTGGGTTTAAGTAGAGTTACTGTGAGGCAAAGAATAAAGAAATTAATTGAAAGCGGTGTGATTAAAAAGTTTACTGTTATTTTGGACGATAAGCTTTTTGAACAAGGAGTCCAAGTGTTGGTTGGATTTAAGGCACCAGATACTGAACAGCTTGTAGAAGAATTAGGAAAGATGGACGTAATCTCTGAGATATATGTGACAAGCGGGGAGAGAAATGTTATTTGTAAGGCGGTGATTCCTAATATAAAGATGCTTAAAGACATGTTAGAGAAGTTTGTTGATCTAAAGATTCCCTTCGAAACAAATATTGTTCTGAAAGTTGTAAAAAAAGCAGAATACACGCCAAGATTGAGTTTAAAGCTGAAATGTAACTACTGCGGTAAAGAAATCTCAGATGAGCCTTACACATACACTTTATATAATAGAAGGTTTTATTTCTGTTGTCCAATATGTCTAAGAAAGTTTAAAGAAAGAATGCGTATTTTAGAGCGGAGAAAGAAGCAATCTTAACTGTTTTAACATTTATTTTCCAAAGTAGTAATTGATTTTATTATTTTATTTAGATTTCCATTTTGGAAAGAATAACAAATATATTTTTTATCTCTTTTGACATTATGTATTGAGGTTATTATGTTGCTTTGCTGTTTAGGTTTGTTCCTCGGTCTTATGATTGGCTACATATTTGGGCGGCCTTGGACTTTCATAGCTCCACTGGCAGGATTTATACTTGGGTTTATGGTTAATAAGAAATTTGGTAAAACTCGGTCAATGTGCTGTCGATTGTAACAATTAAACCTTTTTCATAATTATGTGAAAAAGCGACAGGGGTGATTGTTTTGGCTAAAGACCCAATCTGCGGAATGGAAGTAGATGAGAAGACAGCGAAATATAGATCGGAATACATGGGTAAAGTGTACTATTTCTGTAGTGAACATTGTAAAATGGTCTTCGACAAGGAAACAGAGAAATATGAAAAAGCTTTCGGATATGGCTGTCATGGTTGCCCCGGCTGCAGTGTCTAGAATTTAAAAACTATTTTCTCCTTTTAAGGAGGTGTCAAGATGTCTAAGAACAGAAAAAGAACAGTTTCATTGAAAATAGGTGGTATGCATTGTGCTGGTTGTGCTCTAACAATAGAGAGAAATTTGAAAAATTTACTTGGTGTTGAAAAAGCTGAAGTTAGTTTTGCTTCAGAAAAGGCTACCGTAGTTTTTGATCCGGAGAAGGTTGATCTTAATGAAATCGAAGAAACAATTAAGGAGACTGGTTACTATGTTGTATATGAAAAAGTTACGATTCAAGTGGGTGGTTTAAGGGATCAGATTGATGCTAATAAGCTAGAAGATGCTCTTAGAAATGTTGAGGGTGTAAAAAATGTTTCTGTTAATTATGTGAATGGTCAAGTGTTTTTAGAGTATAATCCTGCTTTAATTTCTCTCAGCGATATTAAGAAAATTATTACCGATTACGGGTTAGATGTTATTCACGAAGAATTTGCATTATCTGTTGAAGAAGTTGAAGCTAAGAAGTTGAAGCGTTTAGCTATTTTAGGCTTAATTTTGTCTGTTCCTATACTTCTTTATGCTTATCCCGACGTGTTTCGCTTTCTTCCATTGGCTGGGACACCTCTGGCAGGTTACATTATATTTGTTTTAACGGCGATAGTTCAGTTTGGTGTTGGTTGGAGATTTTATCAAGGGGCTTTTAGAGCAGCTAGAATGAAGACAGCAAATATGGATACACTGGTTTCAATTGGTACAACGGCGGCGTTTCTTTTAAGCGCATGGTATACTTTCCCTACACCAGTGTGGCGAAATATTTACTACGATAGTTCAACGATAGTTATTTCATTTGTGCTGCTTGGAAAATATTTGGAAACCAAAACTAAGGGTAAGACGTCCGCTGTTATCAAGAAACTTTTGGAAGTACGTCCTAAGAGTGCTAGAGTTTTAAGAGATGGTGTTGAAGAGGAGATACCAGCTGAATTGATACAAGTAGGAGATATTTTGATCGTTAGACCGGGGGAGAAGATAGCTACGGATGGAGTGGTTATAGAGGGGCATTCTGCTGTAGATGAGTCAATGGTTACAGGGGAATCTATTCCAGTTGAGAAGAAACCTGGAGATGAAGTTATAGGTGGGACGGTAAACAGGGAAGGAGTTTTAAAGATTAGAGCTACAAAGGTTGGAAGCGATACGTTTCTGGCTCAGGTAGTTAAGCTTGTTGAAGAAGCTATAAGCATGAAGCCGCCGATTCAAAAAATAGTTGATAAGGTAGCTGGGTATTTCACTTTTACAGTTATATCGGTTTCAATCTTAACCTTCATGTTGTGGTACTTTGGCTTTCACGTTGGAGTGGCCAAAGCTATATTGAATATGGTTGCTGTTTTGGTTGTTGCATGTCCATGTGCTTTAGGATTAGCTACTCCAACCGCTGTAATGGTTGGAATGGGCAAAGGAGCTGAATATGGAATTTTGATTAAAAGTGGAGAAGCATTAGAGTTAGCTGGGAAACTAGATATCATTGTTTTCGATAAAACGGGAACATTGACCAAGGGTAGCCCAGAAGTTACAGATGTGATCGCTATTAAACCAGTTGAAGTATTAGCTAACGGGAATGGTGACTTAGTAAAAGAAACTCTTAGATTGGCTGCAATAGCTGAAAAGAATTCAGAACATCCCCTAGCTAAAGCAGTTGTTGAAAAAGCGATAAGAGAAGGCTTGAAAATCGAAGATCCAGAAGACTTTATATCCATCCCTGGAAAAGGAGTTAAAGCAGTATATAACGGCTTAGAAATACTGGTTGGAAGCATTAGATTGTTAAAAGAAAAAGGAGTTAAATTCAACGGTGCCGAAAAAGAAGCTGACAAACTAATGGAACAGGGAAAAACAGTTGTAGGGATTTCGGTGAACAATGAGATAATAGGTTTAATAGGAATTATGGATATCCCTAGAAGAGAGGCGAAAATAGCATTAGAAGAGCTTAGAAAAATGGGAATAAAAGTTGGAATGATAACTGGTGATAATGAGAGGACGGCTAGAGCGATTGCTGCCCAACTTGGTATTGATAGGGTACTGGCTAACGTTTTGCCTAGAGATAAGGCTAAAGAATTGAAGAAGCTTCAGGAAGAAGGTTACATTGTTGGCATGGTTGGAGACGGTGTAAACGATGCTCCCGCCTTAACTCAAGCTGATGTTGGATTTGCTATAGGAAGTGGAACAGATATCGCAATTGAAGCTGGAGACATTATTTTAATTAGAGATGATTTAAGAGATGTCATTGCGGCTATTCAGCTTAGTAAGAGAACAATTAGACAGGTAAAGCAAAACCTCTTTTGGGCATTCGCCTACAACACTATCTTGATTCCAGTTGCAGCAGCAGGACTTCTATATCCAGCGTTAGCAGGAATAGCCATGGCGATGAGTTCAGTTTCAGTAACCTCATGGTCACTACTAATGAAAAAATACGTCCCAGAAATAAAAAGGAGTTCAAAGAACACCAAGTTAGGACTTTAGCAGAAATAAAAACTTATAGTAGGAGTTTAACTTGCCCTGTTGTTTCGTTGTAGCTTAAAACATTCATTTCAGCTAGCTTTCTTAAGGTTCTAACGGTCATTACTGGAGGCGCTTTAACTTCTCTTTTTATTTCTTCTACAGTTGACGCTCTTGTTTTGAAAAGTATTGTAAGAATTTCTACCTCTGGAGTGGAGTAACTTCCCTCGGCTAAAATAAAATCGATAACTGCGTTTTCGCTTGCTAACTTGTTTAGTTCCTCTCTTATTTTGTTGAGACCTACACTTTTTTCTGTAAATTCTTCTTCGTTAGCTTTTTTAATGCGAACAATTTCTTCTTTAAGTTGTTTTACTTTTTGATTTAATTCTTCTAACTTCTTTTGCTTTTCCTCTTTTTCATTTTTTAACTGGATAAGTTCTTTGCTAGCATTTTCTAGCTTAACTTTAAGATCAGATATTTTGTCTTTAAATTCTACTATTTTATTATTTGTTTCTTCGATTTTTAGTTTGAGGTTTTTAACTGCTTGTTCAAGGTTAGTCTTCTTTTCTTTCAATTCAGTTATTTGCGTGTCATATTTTTTGATTCTACTTTCGGTGTTTTCAAGGTCTTTTTCAAGGCTTTCTAATGCTTTACTTGATGAATTTACTTCTTCAATTATAGATTCAAGCTTAGAATTAAGAAATCCTTTTAATTCTTTTGTATCTTCTTCAGTTTTTCTCAGTAAATCTTTAATATTAGATATTTCAGACATAATAGCTCCCCCTCATCTTTTACACTAGATTTTAATTTCTTTTAAAGTTTTTATTTCACCTGTATTTGGATTAAACTCTATAACTCCTCTTTCAACTAAGCCTCTGATGACATGTTGAATGAAAGAGGTTTTTAGCGATGTACTTTTCTCAATGAAACTGATTGATGTGGTTTTCTGATCTTTTATTACCCTAATTACCTTTAATTCTGGTATATCCAAGATGTCTTTCCTTATTAGAAATTTTAAGGCGGAATATTTTGCTTTTAACTCATTTAACTTATTTGATTCCTCTTCATAAGATGATCTCAGAGAAGCTATTGCTTTATCATGCTCCATTTTTATGTTCTCAATCTCTTTTTCCAATTTAGCTATCTCGTCTTCTTTTTCCTTGCAGGCTTGCTCAAGGCTGAAAATATTTTCCTTTACGCTGCTTATTTCTTCCCTGATCTTGGTAAGTTCTGTCTCTAACTCCTTTAACTGTTGGTTAAACTGGATCTCATTTTCTTTAAGTTCTGAAAGTTTGTTTTCGGCTTGTGATTTTTCGCTTTCTAGGCTGGAAATAGCAGCTTCCAATTCTGATACTATTTTTTCTTTTTCTTCTTCGATATTTTGCTTTTCGATGAGTTTATTTTTTAAGCGTTCTAATCGCTCGGTTAATGAATCTATGTCTCGGCTAATTATGTCTATGTTGCGGTTAAAGGCTTCTTTCAACTCTGTTAGGGTTGCTTTGTTCTTTTTTAGAGATAATAAAAGGTCAGAAATACTGGACATTTAATCAACTCCACTTGACACCAAGATAATTAAATTCTATAGCTATATTGCTCAATGATAATTATAACTGTTTACCTTTTATGAATAAAAGTGGTATTGATTTTGAATGACTCAAAACATGTGTGAGCTATAAATTGTTGTTAAATTTTAATGTAAAGGTAAGATTTCTTTTAAAGACATTAACCTGATGAATATGAGAGAGAATTTTTATTTTGTTAGGAATCCTGTTACTATTAGGTTTATGGCTTCCTCTTCTGTTAGTCCTCTGCTTCTAAGATATAGTAGTACTTCTTCGGAGATTCTTCCTATTGATGCTTCATGTGTTAACATTACGGTTTTGTTTCTGCTAACGAGTTCTGGTATCAAATCTATGTAGGAAGAATCACTTAAAAGAAGGCCTTGACAATCTAGATGTCCAACTGCTTCGTTTCCAAACCCTAAAATTTTACTTAAAGCTTTCACATAGCTATTGTCTCTTCCCACAAATCTTAATTTTATTTCACCGCGACTTTTAGCTCCAGTTAGGCTGAAAACTTCTTTTGTGGTAATATTGCTGTTTTCTGCGTCTACTGCCGTGGTAAGGCTAAATGACGCGTTATCAAGTAGTTCCGCTTTTGTGATTATACTTAGTTTTTTGGGAGCTTCTAGGCTTCGATAATCGTATTTAAGACGTGCATGGGGGTGAAGCAGAACATTTAAACTAGTTATTACGGTGTCTCTTTTACCCCATCTGTGTACATGTTCGATGTTTAATTGCGATTTCTCTTTCAATATGATTTTAGTGAAACCGGTATGGCTACCTGCTAAGTCCGGGAGTTCTGCGGCGCAAATTGTTCTCAGGGTTGCTTTAACATTTTCCTCGAGAATTAGGAGATTTGCTGGTTTCTGCTTTGTCCTTGGGCTTGCAATTAGAAAACATCCGGAAAGAGGAATTTTTATAGTTTCTTTGATCCACATGAAGTAGCCTTCAACGGGTTTAGGAATATGTTCTTTTATCCAAGGATATTTTTTGATTGCGTCTGTTATTTTAAGAAGTTCAACATTTTCAACTGGAAGAATGTTCACTTGATGATCTCTTTGCAAATAGTGGTATTCTTCCTCTACATTCGCGGCATTTTTCATATCCTTCGGTTGTGATAACCTTCCAGACATATCTCCAATCACCTGAACAAACAATTTCCCCATCTACCATAACATGAGCGACATGAGGCTCAAGGAAATGTAAAATTTCTCCACGGTGGGTTATTATTAGAAGAGAGGTTTCACTATTGAGGAATTCGTCCTTTATTAGAAAAGTTATCTTTCTCAAATTCACTAGATCAAGCCCAGAATCTAATTCGTCTAAAATTAAAAATTTTGGTTTTAGCGATAAGACTTGTAGAAGTTCAGATAGTTTCTTTTCCCCTCCAGAGAAGTTTACATTAACTTCTCGATCAAGGAGTTCCTCTACCATATTGTTTAGCTTTATCTTTCCTAACAGTTCATCTATTGGAACTTTAGAAATTTTTCCGAGCAGTTCTTTTAATTTTACATTTTTAATAGCAGGTGGGTCTTGAAAAATCATTGTGATTCCAAGTTTAACTCTTTCTTCCATTGAATAATGTGTTATGTCCTTGCCTTCAAAATATATGGTTCCAGAAGTAACCTTATACTGTGGAAAACCCATTATAACCTTTGCTAATGTAGATTTACCTGCGGCGTTTGGCCCAAGGAGGGCATGTATAGTTCCTTTTTCTATTTCCAAGTCTATATTCTTTAATATTTCTTTGCCGTGATACTCAACGGTAATGTTTTCTATTTTGAGCATTTTAATACCTCTGGCACGTTTGTAAAACTGTAAACAATTTACTTAACAGTAACTTGACGTTTGCGAGAGTACTTAAATGGTGTTGGAATTTAAACATCTCGCTAACTTTTTCTTAAACCCAAGTACCCGATAGCATATTCAAAATCGAATTAGAATAGAGTTTATAAATCAGTTTGCAAAATATGTTGAAGTTAACTTTGGGATACAAATTTGAAAGATAATATTTATGACGTTGTAATTCGAAATATTGTGATCTTAAATTAGGAAGAAATGCCTATTGGAAGGGACACTATGAATAGAAATGTCTTTATATTGTCAATTACAAGTTTTCTAATTGATCTTGTTTCTAGTTCCTGGTATATGGTTGTTCCTCTTTACTTGGAGGAATTGGGGGCATCAACTATTGCTATTGGGATCTCTTTTGCTGCAATAAGTGTAGGTTGGTATACGCCCCAGTTTTTAGGTGGTTTACTTGGAGACAAAATAGGTAGAAAAACTTTAATTGTGATTTCCACACTTATGTTTATTCCATGTTACATTTTATTGGGTCTCACTCAGATATGGTGGATAGCAACGTTAGCTATAACCGTTTTTTGGATTTTTAATGGTGTACAGTATCCTTCTTTCAATTCAATGATAGCTGAATCTGTTGATAAAAGAGACTGGGAAATGGCTTTTACAACCTTTGTATTCTTCATTAACCTAAGTTGGGCAGTAGGTCCTTTAATTGGCGCTTTTATTATTCCTCTTTTCGGATATAAGATCGTATTTTATAGTGGTGCAATAATTAGTGGGATATGTGCAACTATTCAAACTCTATTTCTTCATGAAACCATGCAAAAGAGATTTGAAGATGCAAGCAGAGTTTCTTTAATGGTTAACAGAAATATTATGTATTTTTTGGCGAGTTACCTAATATTTGGCTTAGCTTATGGGATGGTTTACCCCTTCATATCGCTATATGCCGATGGGATACTTAAACTGTCATTTTTTGAAATTGAATTAATGTTTTCTATTTCTCAATTTGCTGCGTGTTTTAACACTTTTCCAAGTGGGATGCTAATTAAGAAAATTGGAAGTAAACGTAGTTTCATGATCGCAATTCTAGGATCGTGTTTTAGTATTCTCATGTGGGTATTTTCAACATCGTTTTGGACTGCAACGATTTTATTATCGCTTTTCTCTGTTTTTGTGTTTTCTTTACGTGATACGTCATATGGTACTTTGATGTCCAGTATAACTAATACGCAGATAAGAGCTACGGTTCTAGGTGTTGCCGCTACAATTAATGGACTATCCATTGCGATAGGATCGACAATTGGCAGTTACCTTTGGGAGTTTTACAGTCCGATTGTACCTTTTTTGCTCTGTGGAGTCTTATCTTTCCCATCTTCGCTTCTTTTACTTAAAGTTAAAACTAAAAGTAAAGAGGAGGCAGTTGAACATTTAGTACGCATTTAAAAGAGGCTTTAAATTTTGGAATTTTAATTTATACGGTTCATCCGAATATTGTGTCAAGGAACATCATCACTGTGAACCCTATGATAAAACCGAAGGTGGCTTCTCGTTCATGGCCCACACGGTGGCTTTCAGGTATCATTTCATCGCTTACCACAAATGTCATAGCACCAGCCGCAAAAGCCAAACCTATTGGTAGCAATGAGTGCATGAGAGACACCACCAGAACGCCTATTAAACCTCCTATTGGTTCAACCAGTCCGCTTAAGGTTGCATACCATAGTGCTCTTTTTCGGCTGATACCCTCTCTAATTAAGGGAAAGGCGACTGCTGATCCTTCGGGGATATTTTGTAAGCCTATAGCTATTGCTATGACCATACCCGATGCTATATCTCCGCTTCCAAATGTGACTCCGACAGCTAATCCTTCGGGGAAATTGTGTATGGTTATAGCTAAAATTAGAAGAGTTACTTTTGATAGTTTGGCTGGATGGCCTTCAAAACCTCTTATTAAATGCTCATGGGGCACATATCGGTCAAGTAAATGTACAAATACTGCTCCAGCTAAGAAACCTCCTGCAACCATCCATACATTGCTTAACTCGATTGCTGGGATTAAAAGGCTGAAAGCTGTAGCGGCTAACATAACTCCTGCTGCAAAACCCAACATAACATCTAAAGTGCGTTGTGAAAGATTTCTTAGGAAAAAAATAGGCACAGCGCCTAGACCTGTGGCTGCTCCAGCCAGTAGACTAGCGAGGAAACCTAACTGTACGAGTCCAACTGACATGTTGTCACATTCCCTCAAAATCACATGTTAGCTTTAATTAACGGTATTTTACATTGCTTCGATTAATATAGGTTGTGTAGAATTACTGAACAAATCTTAATATGGCTATAGGATGCTTATTCCTAGGAGAGATGATATTAGGGATCCTATTGTGTAGGTTATGGTTGCAGCGCCTAGACCTGTTATAAGCATCTCCAATATCTTTCTTGTGGCGCTTAAACCGCTTGTTAACGCTACTATAAAGCCTGAGATAGTCCATGCGATTATTGCAGCTCCAGCAGATGTTAAGAGCGCGTATGTGCTGTTTAAACCTAGGAAGAATGGAAAAACTATTAGGATTGTTCCTAGGAGGTAGAAGAGCCCTGTGTAGTATGCAGCTTTTAAGGGATCCTCTAAGGTTTCTTCTATACCCGTTTTTTTGGTTTAATACTTCATGTAAAACTCTGTTTTCGAATATTTTTTGTTCTTTTACTTGTCTCTGGTTTTTCACGGATATGTATGTTCCTATAGCCATCGAGAGCATGCCTGAAATACCTACTATACTTCCTATAACTCCTAAGATATAGGGATTCCCACTATATGCTCCGGTTAAACCTGCAACTGTTGCAAGTATTTCTACGAGACCATCATTCATGCCTAGGAAAACATCACGTATGTGTTCTATTTTTTCGCTACTGCCCATTTTGTGAAATATATCCTCATGTAATAGTTCGTCTTCAACTATCTGCTTTAACTTTTCTTTTTCCTCTTCTGATAGATCTGTTCTACGGTAAAACTCGTAGTATTCTCTAATTGTTTTTGCTTCACCCATTTCCATAACCTTTGAGGTAAAAGCAAGGCCGAAAATCTTCCTTAAAATCTTATATAAACCAATGGTGAAGCTGGGCTTAAATTCTTTAACTTTAATTCCTCTACGTTCAAGAAAAAATTTCCAAAAATCTGCATGTTCTTTTTCCATTGAACTTAGCTTCAATAACTCCTCCCTTACATTTTCGTTCGTTTCGATCTCCGCTAGAGATCTATATAGTGTGGAGTCTTTCATTTCGTCAATATAATAATTAATAATCTCCTTTGACACTTTCATTCACCATTACTAAATTTTCTTTTATCACTTCTATTAATTGACAGGGAATTATTAGATTTTGGTGTTAAAGGATACATTTATATAGGTAAATTAAATATATCAAACTTGATATTATTGTTGATGTCAAAGGTGATGTCATGTTTGACTTGCCTCCTTGGTTTAAAAAACATCTAATAAGGCATACCGCAGTTATCCCAAAAGGCTTCTTACGTCAATATGTCATTAAGCTTTTAGGTGAAAAGCCCATGTCAGGTTCAGAGATTATAGAGGAGATCTGGAAAAGAACAGGAGGACTCTGGAAACCTAGTCCAGGTTCAATTTATCCTCTCTTAGCATGGCTGCGAGACGAAGGTTTTATAGAGGAAGTACCCACCGAAGAAAAAGGTGTAAAACGTTATTCCCTCACTGAAAAGGGTAAAAAGTTTCTTGAAAGACAGCAGAAAATTTTAAAAGAATCCGAGTCTTTTAAGCCTCCCTTTCTTCATCCAACTCCGTTTCCCAGGCCTTTTTTGGTTCCTCTTTTGCTTTCTCTTTACTCCGAAAAAACAAAAGAATTACGGGAAACCTTTAAAGAACTTTTTCAAGTTTTGTTTGAATTTAAGGCAAATTTGGAGTGCAAGTATTCAAGTGAAGCTGTTAAAGAATTGAAAGAAGCTTTGAAGCAGCTAATTAATAAAATCAGGAAAATTAATGAAAAGCTTAAGGAGTAGATTTGATGAAGCCTGTTGTTGAAACAATTAATTTAAAGAAGACTTATATGCTAGGCAAGGTTCCTGTTCACGCTTTACGTGGAATAAATTTAAAAGTTTACCCGGGAGATTTCATAGCTGTTTTAGGACCGTCAGGGAGTGGAAAATCAACGTTACTTAACCTTATAGGTGCCTTAGATAAACCTACAGAGGGAAAAGTGATAATAGATGGAATTGACATATCAACTTTGAATGAGGATCAGCTTGCGGAGCTTAGACGTAAAATTGGTTTTGTCTTCCAATTTTTCAATCTTATTCCTAGGCTTTCAGCTCTTGAAAATGTTGAACTGCCGCTTACAATAGCAGGTGTAAGTAAGTCTGAAAGAAGAAAAAGGGCTATGGAACTTTTGAAGATTGTCGGTTTGGAAGATAGAATGAAGCATAAACCTACGGAGCTAAGTGGTGGAGAACAGCAACGTGTAGCTATAGCACGTGCATTGGTAAATAATCCTAGATATCTTTTAATGGATGAACCTACCGGAAATATAGATTCCAAAACTGCGGCTGAAATAATGAAATTGGTGAAAAAGTTGAATGAAGAGGAAGGTGTAACGATCATTCTTGTTACACATGATCAGTTCGTAGCGAATCAGGCTAAGAGAGTTGTTTATATTGTTGATGGAGTTTTAAAGGAGGAAAATACATGAAGTTAACAGATGCTTTTTCATACGCCTTTGGTGCCATTCGTTTAAGAAAACTTAGGGCGGCATTGACAACCTTAGGTGTTGTTATCGGAATAGCTGCAATTGTAGCACTATTATCTCTTGGTCAAGGTTTTCAAAACGCCATAACTGTGCAACTTCAAAGAGGTTTTGCCGTTGATACACTGATTGTTACGCCGCGTTCAGAAATGGGAATGGGAACAATAGAACCTGGATTTTACTTGCTGGTTAACGATACTGAACAAATAATTAACAATGTTCCAGAAGTAAAAGCTGTTGTGGCTATTATTCAGAGAGCAGGGTACATAAAGGCTGGAAATATTTCTGAGATGGTTACGATTATTGGAGTAAACTTTACAGAATATATGAAAATCTACAGTACCTTTTCTGCTGAGATAGGCGAAATTCCTTTAAACCCAAGTAATGATACAGTGATTTTGGGCGCCAGAGTAGCTGATCCGTGGGAAAATGATACCCTGATTTGTGAAGTGAATGATAGTGTTGAGTTATTATGGACCGTTAGAGAGAACCATATTCCTGTGAATGTGTCCTATACTTTTCATGTTGCTGCAATTTTAGAGAAAATTGGTGGTTTTGGTTTCGGTGGTCCTTCAGACAGAAGTGTTTATATTCCTATTTCCACTGCTGTTGACCTCTTTGGTGAAAAATGTGATCAAATAATTGTTCAACTAAAGGATGGTAAAGAGGAAACGATAAACGGTGCTTCAGAAAAAATTAGAGATCTTTTTGGTGGTCAAGTTAGTGTGATTTCTTCTACAGCCATATTAAATACTGTTGAGACTGTGTTCTCAACGGTTGAGATGTTTTTAGCTGGAATTGCAGGCATATCTCTTTTGGTGGCTGGAATAGGCATAATGAATATTATGATTGTTTCGGTTATGGAGAGGACAAGAGAAATAGGTATACTAAAAGCTCTGGGAGCTAAAAACAGAACAATTATGTTAATTTTCATAAGCGAAGCTATTTTAATTGGTTTGATAGGGTCAACATTGGGTATAGGGTTTGGAATCTTAATGGCAAGAATATTTTCTAGATTCGGTTTTACAGGTTTTGGAGGTCGCCCAGGAATGGAAGCAACAGGTACAACTGCCATGACAATAGTTCCAGTTTTGACGCTGACCACATTAATTGGAGCACTAGCTTTCGGCATTTTAGTAAGTGTTTTATTCGGTTTATATCCTGCCTGGAGAGCCGCAAAACTAAAACCAGTACAAGCTCTAAGATACGAATAATAAATGGAAAGCATTTCAATAACTACACTTCAAATTATGTCGTATACTTTTGTTCGTGATAATATTTAAATCTGAGTAAAAAAATTAGAACTATAGTACCAGATCAC
>JAEOSG010000173.1 GCA_016840485.1 Candidatus Baldrarchaeota archaeon | reverse complement strand
TAAGCTATATAGTCTTACTTTAACATTGATCAACAAAGCAAGGAAATCGCATAATAGAAATTATCGTATTATGATTAACCTTGTTTTTTCTCGATTTCTAAAACAAGTTTTTCGCATAATCCATACGTTTTGTCCGCTCTCAAAGTTGCATCTTCTGCGTCCTTTTTGCTTATAACCTCTTCTGGAGCCAGAAAGGCTTCTTCTCCTCCATAAAGACTTAATTCTCTTTTTTTGACAAGAATTTTGCTTGATTCGCATAAAAATTCTATTTCCGACCTAAACCATTCCGGAAACCTATTTTCAACCTCAACTAGGATATCGGAAACATCATGTATTTTAGGATATTCTATCCCAACAGCTTTCAAAACCGCCTTCAAGGACAACTCAACGCATTCTTGACTTAATCTTACGGCGTAGGGATAATTTCCTTCTATGTGGGCATCCTTAGCATCTTCAAGCCTAGCCTTGGCTTGGCGAAGATATGACTTGGCAACCTTAAGTAACTTCAATTCTTTCACCAAATTTATAGTCTGGCTTTAAATCCCAATACCAATGCTTCTCGTCGATAACTATCCTTTTGGCTCCATGCTCCAGCAACTTCCTCTTAAGCTCCAGCAATAATGCCTCAAGAAAACGATTTTTATCGTATAGAATTACCGCTTCCTCCGTCAAATCTAAAAATAGGAGGGGAAATCTTCGAGCCTCTTCTTTCCTAAGCGGATAAAAACTTAAACTGGTGTAAATACCATGTTTTCGAAGCCATCCAAGCTCTTCCTTTAACTCCTTCTCTATATGATAGAGCCTCTCCATTCTGGAAGCTAAACTTCCATCCAACTCCTCTGAGATAAGCAAAACGTCAATATCGCTGTTTTTTGACGCTTGGCCACGAGCAACTGATCCATAAACAGCAAAAGATTCTAAATCCATCATCTTTAAGATGGTTCGAAGACAATCAAGTATAAGTTTAAGATACCTCTCTTGAACAATCCTATCAAGGTTCTTCACGGTTCCCGAAGCTAGGAAAATAAAATTCTCAGGGTCCAAAAGCCTGTAAAGCCTAGGCCTTCCACGATCGAAAACAAGCAAAATTCTCCTAGAATGAAGCTTGCTGAAAGCGACGGAAAGCTTACTCTCGTCAAATGACAAGAAGTTTTTTGCCTCGGAGAATGTAAACAGCTCCCTACCAAACCTTACATAAAGCCTCGAATAGCATTCACCTAGCCACCTAGGAATCCACATGCTAAACCTAACAATTTAATAACCTTAACAATTTATTAATCTTTCTTAATATCAGTTATCAATAACCTAAAAAATCGTTAAGTTTAGTCGACAAAAACCACGGCCAGACACTATAGGCGTTTCGGCGCGACAAAGGTAGAAGAGAACGGAATTTTTATTTCAAGGTGTTGAGCGAGACTAGCCTCATAATATAAAGTATCACTGCTTACGTAGTGCCCGATTTACGTTTTACCGACAAGCTATTTTCAGTGGCCAACTAAAACAAAATTTTGTTAATAGTTTTGTTAGTAGTAGCGTAAATTATTTAATGTTTTAGTTCTTATCTAGCTATTCAATCAATAGATGGCCGGGTTCAGACTTGAATTTAGATTTCGACTATTACTAAGGGAAATGTTGAATGCTGGGGCTAATCATTTCCATATTAATGGCTTGCATTTTACTTGTTGTTTACGTTTGGGTATCATACAATATTCCTATACTTGCTTTTGGAGTCTATCATCTACGTAAAAGTAAACATGTTAAGGAAAATAGTGAATCGTTTAGGGGGTGCGACCTTCCTCATTTTTCTATAATTGTTCCCGTTAAAAATGAAGGAAGTGTTGTAGGCAGAATTCTAAACGCATTTTTGAAGGTTGATTATCCAAGGGATAAAATGGAAATCATAGTGGTGGAGGACGGTTCAAACGATGAAACCCCTGACATCTGCAAGCAGTATGCAAAGAAATATCCTGGATTAATAAAGGTTTTTCATAGGCATATTTCTAACGGTAAGCCTTCAGCGTTAAATTATGGGCTTAAAATGGCGAAAGGCGACATCATTGCTGTTTTTGACGCGGATAATGTTCCAGCCCCAGACGTTCTAAGAAGAGTTGTCAAGTACTTCAAGGACTCAAGGGTTGCCGCGGTTCAGGGAAGAACCATGTCGATTAATGCTGATGAGAACATGTTGACGAAGTTTCTTTCCTATGAAGAAGCTGTTTGGTGCGAGGCGTACTTAAGGGGAAAGGATGTGTTAGATCTATTCGTTCATTTAAGGGGAAGCTGCCAATTTATTAGGCGAGATGTTCTGCAGAAACTAGGCGGGTTCAAAGAAGACGTGTTATCTGAAGATATGGAGATTTCTGCCAGACTAGCTGAGAAGGGCTACCGCATCAGATATGCCCCTGATGTTTATGCGTGGCAGGAAAGCCCTGCGGGTCTAAAGCAACTCTTTAGGCAGCGTGTCCGATGGTATAGAGGCACTATGGAGGTTGCCTTAAAATATGGTAGGTTAGTAACTAGATTAAACAGGAAAAGTTTAGATGCGGAAACAACTCTTATGGGACCGTTCGTTTTGATGACGTCCCTTCTAATGTATTTTTCGGCAGCCTTCATTTTTTTCGCCCCAGTTTACCTTGAACCGTTATGGCTGTTTTTAACACGGATCTCAATAGCACTTACAACTATTCTTATGTTTCTCTGCGGTCTAGCCCTTACTTTCATTTCTAAACCTAGAAGCTTGAGAAATCTGCTTTGGCTTCCATTCGTATATTTATACTGGAGCTTGCAAGGTTTTATTGCGTTATATGCAGCGTTTCTCACCTTGCTTCGCAGATCTAAGAAATGGGTGAAAACCGAAAAGAAGGGCACTATTAAGAATTTCACCCTAACGTTAAGTGTGTAACGGGTTGCAAATATGCTGCCTAAACTCTTAAGTCGGTGGTTAGATCTCGGAAGACTAGAGGCTTCGAAAGGAATTGTTTTATGCTTTCTAACAGGTTTTATGGTCAGGCTGATTCCTGAACTTCTGGCATACCCTTATCCAGTGGGATTCGACACGGTTTATTATGCTTCTAGAATGAAAAGCGGCATCATATGGAATCATTGGACTCAGTTTTTCACTTCAACATGGCTTCTTTACGCTTTCATAATTCCAATTTACAATCTTTCTCACATAGACCCATTTCTAATACTTAAGATTGTGACCCCTGTATTGTATGGTCTGAACGTAGCGGGTATTTACTTTTTTGCTAAGGAAGTTTTAGGCTGGAATACAACGAAAAGCCTTATGGCAGGATGTTTTTTCTCCGTCCAGCTTGCTTCTCTAAGAATTTCTTGGGATTTACTCAGAAACATTCTGGGTATGGCTATCTTATTGCTTGCTCTTACCTTAACCACGCGAATCAGCACTAAACGAGGGCTTGCATGCTTTATACTGCTTTCTTTGTTGACGGTTTTCTCTCATGAATTAGCAGCTGTAACTTTACTTATAGTAGTTTTAGGTTCAATCTTTTGGCGATTAACTAAAGAACAAACAAAAATGAGCGATAAGAGAACGTTTTTCGGCGTTTTGCCAGCTCTTATAGTCTTTCTCGCTGGAATTTACTTTAGGCTTTTCCCTATCCCCTATAAAATTGAAACAAATGTTATAAGCGCGAAGGATGTTAATGTCGGCAATGTTGGAGTATTCTTTCTGGTCAACTACTTAGATGTAAAAACTTCAGTTGACTATTATACGTCGTATTTCGATTTAGCCTTGAATGTACTTACACTTTTTTGCGTACTATACTTGCCTTACCTATTCCTTGTTTTAAAGGGTTTTTTTAGGCATAGAATACTTGATTTTTGGACTTGTCTCTTAACTGTTGGCTCTTTCGGATGTCTAATTCTTCCATTTTGTGCACTGTTGCTTTGGCACCGCTGGATGTTCATGCTGGTTTATACTTTCACCTTTTATGCAGTAAATGGGTTAGATAAGCTTTTAAAGAAACGTAATTCATGTAGTTTTGCGGTGAAGCTGAAAAATTCGGAGAGAAAAGTTAAGGGAATGCTTCTTTTGACTGTTTTGTTGGGGTGCGTTTATTTGGCTACTCCTGTTTTGATGAATACCTTTAATGTGGGAATTTCCTCCATCCCGTATGTTTGCAGATATTTCTCCGTTTCCCCGACAGTACCCTACCAAGATGTGGGCGCCGTCATAAATGCCATGGAATGGCTTGACAAAAATATGGAAGACAATTCTTGCGTTATTTTGCACCATGCCTTTTTCTTCTGGGGCAGTGCATACCTAAATAATTCTCACATAATAGTTCACTTCACCAACAACATTACTGCAGCCTTAAACATTTGCTTTGAAAACGGCTTCAGCCCTATCTACCTTGTTTGGTGGAACCAAGACATTGGATGGTACGGTTTTACTCCTCCAGACTATTTTAGTCCAGTCGAGAATTTTGGGAGAATATCCATTTTTAAGTATATGGGATGAAGCTTACGAAAATTTTGGCTTAGTTTAGAATTAGATTTCGAATTAAACTTAAATTTTTAAAAATATCCGTCAAAAATTCTCATTAAAGGGGATTTCAACATTTGAAGAAAAATAAAATAGTCTACTTAATTTTTTGTACTTTTCTCTTCATGCTGATCCAAGCTCCTTAACGTTAACTTTAGGCAGTTCAGGACAGGTGATAGTATCAGTTAGCAATACTGGCGGGGTTCAGATTACGGTCACGCTTTCAACGTCTTCGATTAGCGGAGTTTCAACAAGCTTTAGCCCGGAACAACTAACTGTTCCCCAAGGCGAAACAAGACAATCGACCTTGACGATCAGTGTAGCTAAATCTGCAACTCCTGGAACTTATGAACTAATTATTTATGCCACTGTAGATCCATTCGGGAACCGAACTACAGCTATCACACTTACGGTTCTCAGCGAAGGATACGAGAATGTTCCCGTTGGCGGGTACGTGAATGATTACAGCTTATTTGAAATGATTGTGCCATTAGGAATAAGCTTAACAATAATGGCGGTTGTTTTTGCTCTTACCTATTGTTGTAAAATACGCCGCAAATAAGCGGTTGCGAATAAAATGTTCCATTTAACAGGAGACTCGAAGTCCAAGAGTCGTAGGGGAATTAAACATGAAGTTTACGAATACAAAAAGCGAATGAGAATAATCTCCACAGCAATTACTCTCATAATAATTTTTTCTCTTGCTGCATTAGGCATCTATTACCTGCTAAACTATGCCAGAAACCCAGCCCCAAACCCCTCCACAAATGGAACTTCTAATCAAGCAAACAACTTACCTAAAGCAGCTT
>JAEOSG010000172.1 GCA_016840485.1 Candidatus Baldrarchaeota archaeon | reverse complement strand
AGATGTGTATAAGAGACAGACCTTTTATAGAGGGGTTAAAATTGACTGCAAATGAGCAGAGAAAAAGGAAAGCAGCAAGAAAAAGGATATCCAAGATGGTAGATGACTTCATGGAACGTCAGATCATCAAAATGCAAAGAGCCATAAAAGAAGAGAAAGAGTATCAAAGCTTGGATGAAAATATGGTAGAAGATTTTCATTCCTTATCATTTGACAAGGAAGTATTTAGGGAACTTTTCCCCAACTTAGCTAGGGAACTAGAAGAAGATATATACAGTGTTGAACTTCACGGCGTAAGAGGAAAACCGGTTGACGAAACTCCGATTGATGAACTAAGATATCCAGATGTGATCAGTTTTATACGGCGTGCTGAAACAGAGGAGCAAGCATTAGAAGTCATCGATTTCATGGAGAGAAGAGGAGAAATTTCAAGAGAATATGCAAATAAATTAAGGGAGCAACTTAGAACTAAAGGTCTTAGAAGTTTCGGTCCAAAAAAGGAACCCGGATATTACTTTAAACGATATTACAAGAAAACTTCTCAAGAAACCACTTAAACCATAATTTGCCCTAATTTTAATATTAAATTATGGTAGTGGGTAAGTAGAAGAATGTTGAAGATTTAAACACATTATAGTGTTGTGGTGTTAATATTGCTTATAGGGCTTTTAGGGAAACCTTCATCTGGTAAAACAACTTTCCTAAATGCAGCTTGCCTAACTTCATATAAAACGGCAGACTATCCATTTACGACAATTGAAGCGCAACCTGGGACAGCTTATGTTAGAGTCAAATGTGTTTGCAAAGAACTTGGAGTCACAGATAATCCTCGCAACAGTATTTGCATAGATGGGATTAGATATGTTCCAATAAACATGTTAGATGTTGCAGGTCTAGTTCCAGATGCATGGAGGGGTAAAGGGCTAGGCAATAAATTCCTAGACGATTTACGTAGAGCAGATGCACTTATACATGTTGTAGATGCCAGTGGTACTACCGATGCGGAAGGCCGACGAGTGGAACCTGGGACTTGGGACCCACTTGAGGATGTAAGATTTCTTGAAAGGGAAGTTGCTATGTGGCTTACTCAAATAATTATGAGAGATTGGCGTAGATTAACCGGACGTGTAAGAGCTGAAAGGATACCCTTTGCTGAACTAATGAGTGAAAGACTTTCAGGCCTAAAAATAAAAAAGGAACATGTAATAATTGCTGTTAAAAACGCTGAATTGGAATCTAAAAGTCCAGATAAATGGAGTGAAGAAGAAATATATCAATTTGCTTTAGAACTTAGAAAAGTTGCAAAACCCATGATCATTGCTGCAAACAAAGTTGACTTGCCCACTGCTCCTAAAAACGTTGAAAGACTTCAAAGAGAACTGAAAAACGAATATATTGTCATTCCATGCTGTGCAGCAGGTGAATACGCACTTCGTCAGCTCGCCGAAAAGGGGATAATAAAGTACAGGCCAGGCGACCCAGACTTTGAAATTTTAAAACCCGATAAACTTACAAGCAAAGCAAAAGAAAAACTCGAAAAACTAAAAGAAGAGGTCTTACATAGATACGGATCCACGGGTGTCCAACAAGTGTTAGATGAAGCTGTCTTTAATCTCCTAAAAATGGTAGCGGTCTTCCCTGTTGAGGACGCATCAAGATACACCGATCATGAAGGCAACGTTCTACCAGATGTTTTTCTTTTACCAGAGGGCTCTACGCCTCGAGACCTTGCATATAAAATTCATACAGAACTTGGAGAAACATTTATTTACGCAATAGATGCAAGAACAGGAATAAGACTCGGAGAAGACTACAAACTTAAGAACAGAGACATAATAAAAATTGTTTCTGCAGCTAGGCGTAGATAACCTAATTGTACGCGAGGTTTTTAAGCTTAACATATCTTCTTTTAATATCTCAGTTAAACAGGTGACTAAATAATGAAAATCTTAGTATCTGACCCTATTCATCCAGATGGCATAAAAATGCTTAGAGACGCTGGATTTGAAGTTATAGAGCAACCTGATATAAGCTATGACGAGTTAAAAGAGAAAATTAAAGAATTTGAAGTCTTAATCGTAAGGAGTAGAACAAAAGTTACTAGAGAAATTATTGAATCAGCCGAAAAGTTAACTTTAATTGCGAGAGCTGGCGTAGGATTAGATAACATTGATGTTAAAGCAGCACAAGAAAAAAATATTGCTGTGATAAACGCTCCAGAAGCTCCTACATACTCTGTTGCCGAATTAGTAATAGGACTAATGATAGCAGCCTTAAGAGGGATTCCAAGAGGCGACATGGCACTTAAAGAGGGAAAATGGATAAAAAAAGAGCTTTTGGGTAGGGAGCTAAACGGTAAAACGCTTGGAATAGTGGGTTTTGGTAGGATAGGACAAGAAGTAGCGAAACGCGCACTTGCCTTTAATATGAAAGTACTTGCATACGATGTCATTGGAGAATTAGCCAAAAAAGCAGAAGAATTGGGAGTAGAGTTTGTGGGAACAACAAAAGAAGCCTTGTACAAGCTTCTCAAAGAATCAGATATTATAACTTTACATGTCCCGCTTCTACCGTCAACTTACCATATGATTGGCAGAGATGAAATTTCCTTAATGAAAAATGGTGCAGTGATCATAAATACATCGAGAGGCGGAATAATAGATGAAGAAGCCTTATACGAAGCGCTAAAAGAAGGAAAAATTGCAGCTGCTGCATTAGATGTATTTGAAAACGAGCCACCAACAAGTGTTTCCCTTAAACTGGCGCAATTACCCAATGTAGTTGCCACACCTCATATCGGCGCATCAACCGAAGAAGCCCAGAGAAAAGCCGCAACTATAATAGCACAAAAAATAATTGATCACTTTTCATCAAAACAATAAACAACCTCAAAACCAAAGGATAAATTATATATAAATACCGCAAGAAAACCCCCTACTTTAGTGGGGGGGATGAATTGCGGTAAAAGTTTAAATATTCAGTCTCTAAATTAGGGGTTTGGGATGTTCCCATGCAGAAGGAAGTTCAGGTAACGGTTGTAGGAAAGGTTTTCAAGCCTAACAGGCAGAAGGTTTTGGCTTTAAATAGATGTCTCCACGAATATTTTAGGCTCGTTAAGTGGTATCTACAGTTCAATTCAACTTCTAAGAAGTTTCTTCATGAAAACACTTATGAGAAAGCTAAGAGGTTCTTCGAGTTAAACACGGCTTTAATCCAAACTGCAAGGGATAAGGCTGTTGAAGTCCTGAAGAGCTTCGAGAGGAACAAGAAAGATGATAGCATCCTAAGACTTAAAAGGATATCAGTTCGCTTCGATAAGCGTTGCTACAGCTTCGCTAAAACGACAAATGTTCTAACACCATACTGGCTAACGTTAAGTTTGAATAGAAGGAAAAGGATTAGTCTGCCCATAGTCTTTGGTGAAAAGCAAAAACAGAGGATTGAGGAAGCCCTCAGAGGCGAATGGAGCTTCACAACTGTTGAGATGGTCAAGCGTAACGGCGAGTGGTATGCTCATTTCGTGCTGAGGAAAAACGTAGAGCTGATTGATGATCCTGAAACCGTAATAGCCATAGATAGAGGCGAGCGTAATTTAGCCGTCGCAGTGGCAGTATCAGAAAATAATCCTGACAAGCCTATGAAGGGGCAGTTCTGGAGGGGTGAAGAAATCAAACGTGTAAGAGGGCTATACAGTCACATCAGAAGAAAGCTTCAGGAAAAGAAGCTTTTAAAGAAGGTTAAGGAGCTTAAAGGAAGAGAGAAGCGTAAAGTCAACCAGCAACTTCACATAATAGCGAACCAGATAATCGAATATGTCAAGCAGTTTCCAAAGCCAGTAATAGTGATGGAAAACTTAAATGGAATACGAAGAAACTTCAAGAAATCTAGGAAGCTTAACAAGCGTTTCCACTCGCTACCCTTCAGAAAACTTCAGGCAATCATAGAATACAAGGCAATCCTCGAGGGCATAGGAGTAAAATACCTAACGAAGAGAGAAACCAAGAACACCTCAAAAACATGCCATAAATGTGGGTATGTTGCCCGAATTAAAGGAAGAACCTTTAAATGTCCAAGATGCAGTCTAACCTACAATCGAGATCTAAACGCTGCAATAAATATAGCCTATGCGTTAACGAGACGCATGGGATGGGGGAGCTGTGAGCCCCCCAAACCAGCAGATGAGGGGATAGGCGTAAAGCCTACCCTAAACGCTGGAAGCTCCCTACTTCAGTAGGGAGTAGCTCACATAAGTGACTGAGAAAGTTCAGTAGTAGCCAGATACCTTAATCGAAACCTTTAATTAAGAATTTGTATTTGGCTCTTGCAGCAGTGGCGGGGGAACTCCCGCAGGGATGTGCCCATAATTAATTGGGTGAACCGTAATCAAGGCTGGAGGTAGAAAATTGGTAAAAGGAATGTACCATTATATTAGAGAAGCATGGAAAAAACCCGATGAAACGTATGTTGATGAACTTATACGTGAAAGACTTCAAAAATGGAGAAGAGAACCAACAGTAGTCAGAATAGATAAACCTACACGCCTAGACCGCGCTAGAGCTCTCGGCTACAAGGCTAAACAAGGTTTCATCATGGTTAGAGTTAAGGTTAGGAGAGGATCCTTAAGAAAACCTAGACCTAGAATGGGAAGGAAACCTAAGAAAATGGGTACGGTAAAAATAACTCCAGGCAAAAACTTACAATGGATTGCAGAGGAACGTGCGGCTAGAAAATTCCCAAATCTAGAGGTTCTAAACAGCTATTGGGTAGCGGAAGATGGAAAATATAAATGGTTTGAAGTAATAATGGTCGATCCGCATCACCCAGCAATAAAGAACGATCCGGACATAAATTGGATTTGCAATAAAGAACATAAAGGAAGGGTATTTAGAGGATTGACAGGAGCAGGCAAAAAGGCAAGAGGGCTGAGAGGCAAGGGTAAGGGAAGAGAAAAGGTTAGACCAAGCCTCAGAGCCCATGGAAGAAGAGGAAAGTAACTCTAAATTTTAAACATTAACTTAAGCACACTGTTTTTATACTAAAATTTACCAAGTTACTTTAAAAACTACTTAATATCAATATAATTTCACCAACCTTAAGTGGTGAATTTCTTTGAGTATTAGAGTGGTATCAGTTGACATCGAAACTTTTGCGCACGCAACCGAAGATCCAGAAAAAGTCCTTAAAAGCCTTAAGTTCATTTTACCCTGTCTCTTATACACATCT
>JAEOSG010000171.1 GCA_016840485.1 Candidatus Baldrarchaeota archaeon | reverse complement strand
GGTTCCTATGATTAGCATGGCTGTTATGTTTCCTATTATTCCTGAGAGGAAGGCTGTGAGGAGACAGAAAATAACAAAAAGCCTCCTAGGCCTATAACCACTAAACCTAATAGCCTTCAAAGCAACAAACTGAAAAAGACCACTTCTCCCTGAAACATCGACTAGGATCATTAGTCCGATGACAAGTCCAAGCGTTTTAAAGTCTATGTAGTTAACAATTTCCGTTATATCGAGGATACCCAGAAAATTGCCTAGTATTACACCTATTGTAGCTCCGGTTAGAGTGGCAATACTTTTGTGAACTACTTCGGTCATAATTAGAACGTACACTGTTACTAAAAGTAGTAGGTAAACTAGCATTATTATGGGCGAAGGTTCGGCCATATGGCCGCACCCTTTCGCCCTTTTTAGTGCTAAGAAAGAAGAGATGTTTTATTTTTAAAAATTTTATGATACTAATAGATGTATAAAAATATAAAATATAAGCTCTTAATAAATACGTCGGATTCTTTCGTATTCTCGGTTTAAAATTTAATTTAAGTCTCTTCCAATTTTTATGTGCCTCTTTTGGCCGTTGTAAAATAGTTGGGTATTTTAATGATATTCTTTAACAATTGATAAGTTCGGTAAAAAATAAGCAACATCTTATTGTTCCATGGTGCAAAATGCAAGATTCAGTAAAAAATAAGGGATATATATTCGAGGTATCCGTTAAATTTTAAAACTTTGAAACATGTAGTGACAAGGAGATCGATTTAAAATGGTGGACAACAAATTTCTAATGAGGATTCTAAAAAAGTTTGCTTTGTCCGAACCATCTCCAATAATACTCGAGAAGATTGAGCAACTTGCAATTAGGCTAGGTATTGATGAAAAGGAATTAATGAAGCTTTATATTGATATGAAAAATAAACTTCACAAAGGAAAATTTGCTGAAACCAGATTTTCTGACAGGATTCTGCTCTTACCTCAGTGTCTAAGGAATAGATCGTGTAAAGCGGAGTTAACAGAATTTGGATATAAATGTAATAACTGTAATAGATGTAAAATTCCGGAAATAAAGAAATATGCCGAAAATAAGGGATACAAGGTATTCATTATTCCGGGAGGCTCAATTATTGAAAAAATAGTTAAGACTTTCAAACCTAAGGCAATATTAGGTGTTGCCTGCTTAAAGGAACTAGTTCTTGGCTGTATTGCATGTGAAAAAGCAGGAATACCAGCTCAAGGAGTAGTTTTACTTAGAGATGGATGTGTTGAAACAGATGTTGACTGGACTAAAGTAAAAATGGTTATAGATCTTTCTTCTGCAATTCATTAAATAAGGCATGTATGATATCTTATTTTGTGTGTTACTTCTTCGAGATAACATGCAAATTTGCTTGTAAATGGTGGAGGAACATGCAGATATTAGCTATAGAGTACGCTCTTGGAGGTTTTTCTCAAGGAGAACTCATTGAGGAAATACTACTTGAAGGATACGCCATGCTTCGAGCTCTCATAGAGGATCTTAAAAAGGCCGGGCACGATGTCATAACTGCAGTTGATTCCAGAGTTTTAGAACATTGCCAACTAGTAGCTGACCAAATCATTGCTATACCTAAGGAAAAAAATCCTCTTAAACTTCTTGAGTCTTATTTAGCACATGTTGACGGAGTAATAGTAATAGCTCCAGCTTTTAAAGAAGCCCTGTACGATATAACACGTTTTTTTGAGGAAAAACGCGTAAAGGTTCTAGGTTCAACATCAAATGCGGTTAGAATTTGTTCAAACAAGTACATAACATATAATGTTTTAGAAAAAGCTGCAATATCCGTTCCTAAAACTCTTCTCGGATATTTTGATGAGAATTTGGAGTCTCTGGAAAATAAGGCTTTGAAACTAGGATATCCGATTGTTATGAAGCCTGTTGATGGAGTTGGTTGTGCAGGCTTATCATTAGTTAGAAAAAGAGAAGAATTGAAAACTGCTGTTGATAGAGTCAAGAATGAGACCCAGGAGAGTTATTTTTTAGTTCAGGAGTACTTAGAAGGAGATCATGCAAGTGTTAGCCTCATTAGTGACGGAGAAAATATCGTTGTATTGGCGTTAAATGCTCAACATATTAAACTTGGATCACCCGAGGAAGGGTCATTTTATGAAGGTGGTTATACGCCGTTTGAACATCCTTTGAAAACTTTAGCTGTGAAGGAAGCGGTAAAGGCTGTGAAGTTAATTGATGGGTTGAGAGGCTATGTGGGAGTGGACTTAGTGATTACAAGTAGGGAGCCAGTTGTGGTGGAGATTAATCCTAGGCTTACGACTTCTTATCTTGGACTACGAGAAATTCTTAGTGTGAATATTGGAGATGAAATCGTAAAGGCTTCACTTGAATTAGAAGTGACGCCCGATATTAGAAGAAATGGTTACGCGATTATAGGAAAGGTTCGTTTCGATGAAGATTTTACGCTTAGCAGCGAGAAAATTAAGGCTATCGGTGAAATAGATGGTGTTATATCTCACATACTTATTCCAAAAACCTATTTACATTCAGGTGAAGACATAGCGGTTGTTGTTGCCCGAGGTAAAAGTTTAGAAGAAGCAAAGCAGCACTTCGAAGATATTAAACAGAAGATTTATGAAGTTTTAAGCTCATAGGAAGCCTTCTTTTTCTAGGTCGTTGATTGTGATATTTTGGTTGTGTAATGCTGTTGCTACAAGAACTCCTGCAACGCCTATATCCCTTAGTTTAAGTAAGTCGTAAATGTCTTTTACACCTCCTCCAACTAAAATTGAAGCTTCCACGTTTTCGACAACTTCTCTTATAAATGATAGGTTAATTCCCTTGCTAGTGCCTACACGTGACAGATCAAGAACTATGAACTCCTTGACTCCCATATCCTTAAAACTTAACATAACCGTTAATGGATCCCTTTCCTTAACATCTTCACATAAACTAAGCAGTTTTCCTCCATAAAGATCAATACTCACAACTAGGTTTTCTGAATATGAACGTGCAGCTTCTCTTAAAAATTGAAGGTCACGTAGAGTCTCGGTGCCAACTATAACTTTTGTCACACCGTGTTTCAGAAGTTTTTTAAATTTTTCAAGGCTACTTACGCCGGCATCGACCATGAGAGACAAACCTGTCTTGCCAATGTTTTCATAAAGAGAGTAGTAGGGTTCACCACCTGCTATGGCGTCAAGATCAGCAAGGTAAAGTTCCTTGAACCCCATATTTCTGAAAGTTTTTGCAACTTCCAGCGGATCAGTTGAAGAACATATCTTGCTTTTAATGGGCTCATATTTCTCCCTTTGCCCAGCTACAGCGTGAACCACAATGCCGCCCTTTACATCAATAACAGGAATAACTCTCATATCGAACCCTCCATGTCATCAGTGACAAGAATGTTTGTTTCAAATTAAAACTTATATTCTCAATAAACTGTAAAATTCTTACTTTGATAGAAATATTATATCGCACATTGCTTTACTGCGAGTGTTAACGGGTTACTGGTGTAGGAATATGGTTTATGTAGCTGGTTTTGATATTGGTGGAGCGAACACTAAAGCATCATTGGTAAAAGTTGAAAATGGAATTCTTAGGGAAATACAAACAGCAAAGAAATATTTTCCGATATGGAGAGCCGGAAAGGATAAATTAGTGAACATATTACGGGAAATTACGGATGAAGTTATGCATGGTGTAAAGCTTGAAGCAGTTGGCGTAACTATTACCGCAGAGCTTTCTGATGCTTATTGGTGTAAGAGAGAAGGAATAAATCACGTTTTAGACTGTGTCGAAAAAATCTTCAAAGATACGCCTATATATGTTTTGAATTGTGATGGTGAGTTAGTAAAGGTTGAAGAAGCTAGGAAAGAGTATTTGAAGGTTGCTGCAGCTAATTGGGCAGCTACAGCTTGGATGATTTCACGAATCATGAAAAATTGTATAGTTGTTGATGTGGGCAGCACAACAACAAGTATAATACCAATATTGGAAGGAAAATGCGCTGCTTCTGGGAAAACCGACTTAGAGAAGCTTATGTGCGGTGAACTTGTCTATACTGGAAGTTTAAGAACCAATGTAGCTGCAATAGTCGATAAGATACCTATTAGGGGAAACTACGCGAGAGTTTCTTCGGAGCTTTTTGCTCTTTCTGGAGATGTCCACCTAATATTAGGCAATATACGTGAAGAGGACTATACGACCGAGACTGCTGATGGAAGAGGTAAAACTAGATTGGAAGCGATGGCAAGATTGGCTAGGGTTGTATGTGCCGATATAGAAATGTTAGGTGAAGAGGAGATTGAAGATATGGCAAGGTACATTTATGATAAGCAGATAGATCAAATAGCTGAAGGTTTAAGACAAGTATATAGCAGGTTAAAACCGAAGATTCGTGAAGAAATACCAGTTGTCACTGTGGGGCTAGGTGGGGAATTTCTTGCGAAAAGGGCTGCTGAGAGAGTTGGTTTCAAAAAAATTATTAGTTTGGAAGATTTTCTTGGGGTTGATGCTTCAATAATAGCGCCTGCTGTCGGAGTTGCTTTGATGGTTGCCGATAAACTCATAGGTCTAAAAGATATAAAAATATGGGAACTTAACACAAGTAAAGGGTGACGTTTTTGAAATTTGTTTTGAAAATTGGAGGATCTCTATTAAACTACAGAGAAAGCTTAAATAAATTATGTAATGTTCTAGGGAAGCTTGCTGCAAAGTATAAAATGCTTATAGTGCCAGGTGGAGGAGATTTTGCCGATTTAGTGAGAAGTATCGATAAGATTTTTGGCTTATCTCCCTTAGCTTCACATAGAATGGCTATACTTGCAATGGATCAATATGGAATACTTCTAGCTGATATTACTCCAAACTCTACAATTATTCATACGCTTAACGATGTTGAAAAGGTTTGGGAAACAGAAAAGTTACCAATTTTACTACCTTCACGTTTACTTTTTACTTCAGATGAACTTCCTTCTTCGTGGGATGTAACCTCGGACACAATTAGTGCATATATAGCAAAGCTGCTAAGGATAGAGAAATTGATTTTAGTAAAGGATGTTGATGGAATCTTTACAAGGGATCCTAAAAAATATTCAGAAGCAATTTTATTAGAAGAAGTAACACCTGAAGAGCTCATAGATATGAGAACTTGCGTAGACGCTTTCCTACCTAAATTTCTGCTTTTAAGAAAGGGAATGTTTTGTTACGTTGTTAATGGACTGTATCCTGAAAGAGTTAAACAAATCTTGGAAGGAAAGAAGACGATAGCAACCATCATTAAAGCATGAAAGAGTTCATATTTAATAATACTTCTGATAAACAGGCCTAAAAGATTAGACAGGGAAA
>JAEOSG010000170.1 GCA_016840485.1 Candidatus Baldrarchaeota archaeon | reverse complement strand
TTAATTCAACTTTACAAATATTATGGTATTCCTGTTGATGCTGGTTGGTCTGTTTCAGATTCAAAGTTTCTTGATGTTCAAGTAGGTTATGATAAAGTTCCGATGATGTTAATGTCGGTGCTTGCAGGAGCAGATTTTATCTCTGGATTCGGTCTTATTGATTCTGGAATAACGGCAAGCTATTCTCAACTGGTAATTGATAACGAGGCTTTCTCCATGGTTTCACGTATATCTCAAGGTATAACAATCGATGATGAAGGTCTTGCTTTAGATTTAATTGATAAGGTTGGTCCTGGAGGAAATTTCCTAGGTGAAGGGCATACAATAAAGTGTATAACTTCTAGAAGGGAACACTTTTTCCCGACTCTATTTAGTAGAGGGAAAGAAGTAAGTGAAGATATTGTACAACGCGCAAGAAAAATGGCATCAAAATTAATTTCAAGTAGTCAAGCAGAACCTTTACCGGCGGATGTACAGAAAGATCTAAATAACATATTAGAAGAAGCTAAAAAATCATTACTGCGTAGATATACTTAAAATTCAATTCTTAACATCCTCATTCAACTTGCTGCCAATCACGCTCATAAGGCTATTATCTAGGATTTTAAGCAATATTGATAGATGATATTTTTAATCCGTAAATATCGAAGGAGGGTAGTCTGTGATGTTTGAATATGATATAGTTATTAAGGGAGGATATGTGATTGATGGAACTGGTAACCCTTGGTTTAGAGCAGATATAGGTATCTTAAATGGAAAAATAGTTAAAGTTGGACGAATAAATGGTGAAAGTGCTGAAAAAGCTATAGATGCTGATAAACTATTTGTTACACCTGGTTTCATAGATATACATACGCATTCAGATATTACCTTATTAGTTAATCCTAAAGCTGACAGCAAAATAAGGCAGGGAGTAACAACCGATGTGGTTGGAAACTGTGGAATATCGGCAGCGCCAATAAAAAAGGAGAGATTAGAACTGCATAAGAAGCATTTTGAGCCTTATTCTGAATACGTTTCTTGGAATTGGAACACAATGGGAGAATACTTTAAGCAATTAGAGGAGAATGGAATTTCTATGAACATAGCTGCTCTTGTTGGCCATGGAACTGTGAGAACAGCTGTAATGGGCTTTGATGATAGGGCTCCCACAAAAGATGAGCTTGACGAGATGAAAGCTTTAGTGGAGCAATCCATCGTAGATGGAGCATTTGGACTATCTACTGGACTTGTTTATCCACCTAGTTGTTTTGCTAGTACAGAAGAAATTGTAGAGTTGTGTAAAGTTGTAGCTAAATATGGTGGGATTTATGCTACTCATATTAGAGGTGAAAGGGAAACTTTTATAGAAGCTGTTAGAGAGGCTATTTACATAGGTGAAAAGGCCAGTGTTCCAGTCCAGCTGTCACATAATGCTCCGAAATACGGTGCTTGGGGGAAATTAAAGGAATCTTTAAAAATAGTTGAAGAAGCAAGGGAAAGAGGATTAGATGTAACTTTAGATAATGATACTCAAAGAGATTGGCATGGTAGTTTAACCAGTATTCTTCCGCCAAGAATGCACAGTTTAAGTGTCAAAGAAATAATTGATATTCTAAAAAGCCCATCAGAACGCGAAAAAATAAAGCAGGAAATAATTGAGGATAAGATACCTGGTTTTGGTCCTGTAGGTCTGGTTAAACATGGAAAATGGGATAAAATAATTTTGTTCAGCTGTAAAAGAAATAAGGATCTCATTGGTAAAAATTTTGTTGAAATAGGTGAGCTACGTGGGGAAGACCCATTTGATGCCTATTTAAATATATTAATTGAGGAAGAAGGGGAAGCTGAAGTTATTTTCAAAGAATATATTAGCGAAGAAGACATTGAAACATTGTTGAAACATCCATGGGTTATGGTTTCCACAGATTCTGAAGCTACTGCCTCTTACGGTGTCCTTAAAGAGTTATCAACATATTACCCAGCTAATTACGGTGAATACCCGAGAGTTTTAGAGAAATATGTTAGAGAAAAGAAGTTGCTAAGATTAGAGGAAGCTATTAGAAAGATGACATCTTTCCCGGCTCAAAAACTTGGATTAATGAATAGAGGATTAATTAGAGAGGGTATGTGGGCTGATATTGTAATTTTTGATCTTAAAAAAATTAGAGATAGGGCGACAAACAGATTTCCACACGAATATCCAGAGGGAATAGAGTACGTAATTATAAATGGAAAGATAGTTGTAGAAAAAGGAAAATATACGGGAGTTCTTGCAGGGAAAGTTCTGAGACATAAAGTGTGACACTAAGTGTCGGCAACGCCCAAAAGCCTGACATAACACCTTATTAATATTTTTGTTAACGCTTTGAGATCTTCGATGCGAATGTTTTCATCAACGCCATGAGCGTTAGATTCTTCACGTCCTACCCCTATACAAACCGTAGGAATACCTAGTGCACCTATGAATGCCACGTCTGTGGATCCTTGACCACCTACTGCCAGTAACTCTTCGCCTAGAACCTCTTTGGTGACTTCTTTAACAATTTTAACTAGAGGATGATCTGGGTCTAGGGCTCCTGGTGGGTAATATGCTCTGTGATGCATATCTATACTTACTTCTGGGTGTTCTTTTACATATTTATTTATTACTTTACGTATCTCTTCTAGTGAGTCTTCTAAGTTTTCTTCAGGTATCATTCTTCTATCAACTATGATTGTGCATTTATAGGGTATTATGTTAGGTTTTAGCCCTCCTTCAATTACGTTGACGTAAAGTCCTGGTCTCATATATTTGACGTCGTCTATGGGTTTAATTGGTATTTTTGATCTTCTTTCTCCGATTTTCTTACCCAGTTCAACGAGTCTATTGATTAATGATGCAGCGTGTTCGATGGCGTTTACTCCACGCCAACCCGTTCCTGAATGATAGGGTTTTCCCCAAACGGTTATGACAACTTCAACATCACCTAAATCTGCAATATTTATCTCTTCTATTGTTCCATCTGTTGAAATACAATAATCCATGTCCTTGTTTATAATTCCTTTATCGATAAAATAGCGGATACCAGTATATCCACCGAGTTCTTCATCTGTTGTAAATGTGGCAACTATATCGCCATTAAGCTTAATGTTTAAGTCTTTAAACGCCCACATTGAATAAATCATTGCTCCTAGGGAGCCCTTCATATCAGATGACCCACGACCATAAATTCGCCCGTTTTTAACAACTCCCTTGAATGGATCTACGCTCCATTTATCTGGCCTTGCAGGAACCACATCTGTATGACCATTGGTTAAAACTTTAGGCTTACGTTCTTTCCCTTCCAAATAAGCTACGACATTAGTACGGGGCCCACTAATATCGGTAATACCATCTTCTTTCATTTTTTCCATGAGTAGTTTCTCAGGTATTTCATGTAGTTCAGCTTTTATTCCGACTTCATTTAGTTTATCAGCAATCATTTCCGCTATTTTATCGTAGTTTTTACCAGGTGGAACTGAGGTATCTACCCTTATAAGCTTACAAACAAAGTCAACAAGATCATTTATATGTTCTTCAACCCACTCATCTAGTTTTTCAACAATTCCTCCATAATTTTCCATTATTAACACCTACCTTAAATTTTAATGCGGAAAATATTATTTTTATTCCAAATAAATTAGTGTTAGGATTTAGCGTTTCCTTAGTCTAGGGTTCAATATTTCATCTAATGCATAACCTACTAATGTAAACGCTAGAACCACTGTTGCAATACATAGGCCTGGTGGAACCCACCACCAATAAGCACCTCTTATAAAACCTCCACGAATCCGTGCAAAGTAGAGTATCATGCCCCAACTTTTATATGTGACATCACTTAACCCTAGGAAAGCTAAACCTGCTTCTGAGACTATAGCGCCTGATACATTTAGAACCATGTTCGCGAAAAGTAGAGGCATAACGTTTGGTAGTATGTATGCCCTTAGTATATAGAAATCTGACGCACCGATTACTTTTGCAGATTCAACAAAGGTACGTTCTCTTAGCGATAATACTTGTGATCTAATAACTCTGGCTGTGTACGGCCAACTTAATATGCCAATAACAAGTATAACGGTGTTAATGCTGGGACCTAAGTAAGCTGCCAATAGAATCATTAGTGGAAACGATGGGATTACGAGGAAAATATCGGTAATACGCATTAAAATCCCATCTAATTTCTTAAAGTAACCTGCTAGAATTCCAATCGATCCACCAATGAAGGTTGATACGAAAGCAGCTAAAAAACCAACCAATAGAGAAATTCTAGTACCATAAATTAATTCACTAAAAATATCTTGACCCGCATCATTAGTACCAAGAGGATGTTCCCAGCTTGGTGGTGCGTTAACATAACGAGAAAACTCGTAAGGATCATAGGGTGCTATATAGTGTGCAAAAACAGCTATGAAAATAAAAAACAGCAAAATACTAAGACCTATCATACCCATTTTATTTGATTTATAAAGGTACCAAAAGTTTTTAATTCGTTTCTTCAAGACAGCTGTTCTTCTTGGACCTAATAGTTTTTTCACTTCTACCACCACTGTAATAGTTATCCGTATCTTATTCTGGGGTCTAAATAGCCGTATACTATGTCAGCAATGAAGTTTGCAAGCAAAACGCTTATAGCAATTATGAAAAACGCTCCTTGTATGACTGGATAATCACGGTCTAAAACAGCACCGTAAATTATTGTTCCAATACCAGGCCACGAAAACACAGTTTCAGTTAATACTGCCCCCGCGACTATAAGACCAATCTCTATAGCTGCATATGATACCGCAGGTAGAAGTGCGTTTCTTGCCGCATGTTTAAACATTATAGCTCTATCATCGAGTCCTTTAGCTCGCGCTGTTAATATGTAATCTTCAGTTAACGTTTCTATAATTGAATTCCTAACAATTAGATATTGTCCTCCGTAGAGTATTAGTGTTAGCGCTACTATTGGAAGAACCATGTGTCTAAGAACGTCAATAATGTAGGTAAGCGAAAAACCAGGAGCAACATATTCCGGGCTAAATGCTCCTGCAACCGGGAATATGTGCAATTTAATCGCGAAGAAGAATATCAGCAGCATGCCGATCCAAAATACTGGTGTTGAATATGTTGCTAGAGCAACAGCGAGATTAGCAACATCAAACTTTTCTCCTCGCCTCCAACCAGAAATAATACCTAATAGTGTACCTATTATTATTGCTAGAATAGTAGATGTCCCAACTAGGAGTATTGTCCATGGTAACCCGTACATTAATACCTCCGTGACAGGTGTTGGATAACGGGATAATGAAATTCCTAAATCTCCTCTTAACAGACCTTTTAGATAAACTATAAATTGTTCATGTAGCGGTTTA
>JAEOSG010000054.1 GCA_016840485.1 Candidatus Baldrarchaeota archaeon | reverse complement strand
CGAATAAAACTGTAGGTAGTAATGTAGAGTATTGAAAACATATTTTTGTCCGTTTCAAATAGTAGATGACAAAAATCAAGACAGTAAAAGATAGTAATAATCCAACTAAAAGCCAAATTTGTCCACTCATCCTATATTTCCCCTCTATTAATTTCAATTTCATAATATATATATGATTTATGCTAGAAGGAGTGTTGGCTCAAAATTACTGTTATGAGGTTAGAGTATTTTGATAATCGTATTGTTCTTAGCGGTAGGCGTTTTACTGCTTTTTAGAGATTCGTCGGGCATTAAACTTATAAGCGATAAAAATCAAAATATAAGTGAAGTAAGCTTGAAGGGTCGGGATACTGTTGGAAAGCTTACTTATCATATCTCTAATTGGGTATGGGGTGTCGTTTGTAGTTTCACTTATCTTTCTTGTTAAGATGTCTCCCAATTGGAGAGAGTTGTTTGAACGTTTAAAAGAACAAGGTTATAGCTTTAAGGAATGGATGAAATCGGAGATAAAAGGCCCATTCTACCTGGCTGAAAATCCCATAACCCTTAAGAAAGCAGTTGAAGCTTCGTTTATCGGTGGGGTTTTTGTGGCGTCTGTCATAGGGCTACTTGGAACCCTCTTCACAATCTTAGGTAAAACAACATTAATGCTAGTATATCTAGCAAGTATTCTCACGTTTATACTAACTATACCAATATTTCTTGCAACGTTTATGTTCAGACGAGCAATGGAGAAATGTAGAGGTAAACCACTAATATCTGAAAGTAAATCAATACCTGGAGAGAAGGATGGAGGGGGAATCGGTACCAGAGGAAAAATAGAAATCACGGCTGCAACTTTACTCTTAATCTCAATTGCCGCAATATACTACGTAACGTTCCCTTCAAAAACTTATTTCGCTGTATTAAATATCATAGTTGGGATCATCATAGCATTATTCATTGTTCCTCTCGTTTTCTACGCACTTTATAGAATGTCAAAATAAGCATGGAATGTCACAAAAACTGGGAAAATGACTTATAAATGTAGTAAACTCTTAAGATGAAATTTAGAGAGCCTTAAATTATGATGTTTTAATTAAGTTTCAATTTTTAATGTTTTATTCTAAATGAGAATGCAAAATATTTTAATGCATATGCACATAATAGTGTTACAAGTAAAATACGCAACTAGGAGTTAGGTTTCCCTAAAATGACCTTTAACTATCCTATTACCCTTTGCATCATTTTAGCACCGTAAGTAATCCCGGGGTGTTTATAGGATAGTAAATAAGGATGGAGGAAGAAATATATGAAAGATTTTGAACTTGAGAGAATAAAAAGGAGAAAACTGTTTGAAATGATGAAGAAATTAAATATTGGCAAGGAAGGTGAGAATGTGAAGGTTTGTGTTCCAACACTTGGGCAAGGAGGTTTAGACGATTATGTTAGCGACCATTTTGGAAGAGCTCCAACATTCACTATCGTAGATTTGAAAACTGGTGAAGTTAAGGTTATTCCGAACACAAGTATACATATGGGTGGGAGCGGCTATCCGCCGGAGATAATGAGAGAACACGGTGTGGATGTGATGCTTTGTTCAGGTATTGGTCCAAGAGCTATAAAAATGTTTGAACAATTTGGAATTGAAGTCTATGTCGGTGCGACAGGAACTGTAAGAGAAGCTATTGAAGCATGGAAAGCCGGAAAACTTCAAGAAGCAACAGATAAAAATGCCTGCAAAATGCATAGACACCACCATAATGAGCACATTTATTAGAACCTTGTCTTCATTCTAGTTGTTGCTAGTAGATTTACTTTTATTTTCACAACAATATGTAAATATTGTTCTTCAAAAAGAAGCAAAGTAAAATGTCTTTATAGCTATTAATAATTTGGTGATTTCATGTCAGAAAAAATTGAGAGAGAAGCTAGAAAATTAGAAGTCAGGCTCAAAGAATTTTTAGAGCAAGAAAAAGTTGGGGTTGAAGCGTTAAAGGAGTGTATAAAGAAGTTCTTTAAGCTAAGTGAAGTTATCAAAAAAATGGAAAGTAAACCAACATCCAAGGAATTTGAAGAATTTTTAAAGCTTAGACTTGAAGCAATACAATCTTTTAGTAACGTCTTAGAAAAAATGAGCAAAGCTGAACACGAGAAAAGCCACCTACTTGAATCTTACGGAGCCCTAATATCAGTTTTAGAGGAACATTTTCAACAATATCTTAAGAAAAACACGTAATCCAATTGCTTGCGTTAACCAGGTGGGAGAATAATGTCAATACGCATTATCGAGGAAATATCAAGTTTTCTTTTGAAGAAGTTAGGTGATACATTGTTTGATAACGTGTTTTTAGAAGATGTACGCATAGGGCTTCTATACACTGGAGTTAAACTATCATCTGGACATGGTGGAGTTGCATACACGTTCATTGAGGAAACTGCACCTTTTCTCCATGAAATGTGTCTCTCAATAAAGGAAGACGTTAGTGGAATAACGCTTAGAGAAGCTGTTAAATTTGCCTTTTCCTGGAATCTCATAGAGGCCTCTATCGGAGTTGCAACCTTAAATGCGGCGTCAAGTATAGTTTTCGAAAAAGAAGCAGGCAAATATCATTTTTCAAACGTAGATGTCACCGATTTAGTAGAGAAAGATAATAAAGTCGTTATGGTCGGCCTTTTCAAGCCAATAATTGCTAACATCCTTAAGAAAACCAGCAAACTGGTGGTTATCGAGAGATGTCCAGTAAAAATGGAAAGTGTTGAGGTTCTTCCTGATTTCGCAGCAGAATATATAGTGCCAAAAGCGGATGTTGTAATTGTTACGGGTAGCACTCTTGTAAATAAAACGTTAGATAGACTTTTAGAACTAGGCAAAAATGCCAGAGAATTTATATTATTGGGCCCAACAGCATCTGTTGTTCCTGATCCACTTTTCAAGAGAGGTGTAACCGCCATCATGGGCGCACGTATAACGAATGTAGACTTAATGTTAAAGGTTGTGAGCGAAGCAGGGGGGACAAGAAGACTACTATCCTCATGCGCCAAGAAATTTGCAATAATTAGAAGTTAAAATATTTTAGTACCTAAATGCTATGCATATTTTATGTTCAATAGACAAGGTACCTCCTATTGGCTTGCTTCCTAAAAACATCGAAGAACCGCGTGTTTTATGAGTTTTGCACGGCACGTTTTATTTAATAGAGTTTAAGAAAATGAAGGTTTAAACACTAGTACTTGCGAATTAAAATAAAATATTTTTTGGATAGAAATCATCTTTGGTGCGGATTTAAAGTTTTGTTTGTCAGATATATTGATATAGGTGATAAAAACTGTTAATAGTTTTCAAGTTGAAACTTTATAGATGGTTCTTTCTCGATAGCCAGTAATAACTTTATAGTAACCGCTTAAATGTTTATCAAGCTCTTTATCTCCAGTATCCACTAAAAGAGGGCGTCCACGAAGAGTTTGCAGTTTTCTTCTAGTTGCAACTATAATGATGTTGTCTTTTCCTACTTCTCTGATTACTTTGGGGCTTATTTGCTGATTTCCTCTCCCAAAAACGTATCCTTGACCACCAATAGGTGTAACGATTATTTTAGCTTTTTTACCCTTAATTATTTCAAGTATCTGTTTTTCATTCAAATCTTTGCCAATCAGTTTCCTTTTGTAGATTATGTCTACTCCGAGTAAAGAGTGATCTAGATTTAACATTTTCATTATTGTTTTTGTTGTGGTTCCTGGCCCGATAATATAGTAGTAATCGTCGGACATTTCGTCTATTATATCTGCTGCAATTTCTTCTTGATTATATTTTTCGCTTACGGGCGTGGGTGATTTTCCTCCAGGTATATAGCCTCTTTCAACAGGGATCTTCAAATATCCATACAATTTAATTGAAAGTTGATCTTCTCTGAACTTGTCTTCATCAATGTCTAGGACTTCTGCTTCAATAACGTCTTTTATCCTGCCTTCAAGATAAAGTGCTGCAAGTTCTCCTGCGCGAGTTGGGTTAGCTGCAAAAACCGCTGAGTAGATTTTTACTCCAGCGGGAATCCCCAAAACAACCATTTTGAGATCTATGGCATCGTATATGTCCCTAGCTGTACCATCACCGCCGGCAAAAAGAAGTAAATCAACACCTAAATCTAACATTTCTCTGGCTGCTCTTTTGGTGTCTTCGGCAGTAGTCATTTCGCCTGAAAGCTCCCCTATCACAGTTGGGTTAAAAGAACAGCTAACAGCAACGTTTTCGCCCATTTGTTTAGGATAAGTTATCAATTCTATTTTCTCTTTAAGCCTTGTTAACTGTTTGAGTGCTTCTCTCGCTCTGTCTTCAGCCCAAGGCTTAGCACCTAGTTTAATTGCTTTTTTAAGGGTTTCTATACCATCTGTACCTTTTAGTCCTACTCTGCCTCCCATTCCGGCAATTGGATTAACAATTAACCCTAGCTTTTTTCTCAAATAAAATCCCTCAAATAAAATGTTGTTTATGATTATTCCCAGTTCTTGCGCTTTTTCAGGTATGCTCGCCAGGTAATTGCCCACTTCTTGGGATCTTCAAGTGGTTCGTGGTAAATTTTATGTATGGGACAGTTATATGGTGCATTTTTAACTTTTTCGGGGTCTTCGTATGCTTCTTCTACAACTCTTTTCAAGGTGGTTAAGTATTCGTCTAAGTCATCTTTTGAATACGATTCCGTGGGTTCTATTGTGAAAGGTTCAGGAATTATCCATGGATGATGACTGGTCCAAAGGTGGAAGCCGAAGTCCGCCATTCTTCTGATTACATCTTCAGATGAAACTCCTGTCTCTTTCTTAAGTTGCTCAAAACTATATCTTATTTGTTCTATTCTATGTTTTGTTTTCGGGAAAGAGACACTTGCTCCTTTTATTTCACTTAAGATTTTCTTCATTACATAGTTGTTGTTTAATACAGCCACCCTAGCTACTTCCTTGATTCCCTCAGCACCCAAGCTTCTTATCCATGCATAGGCTCTTAAAACAACTGGAAAGACACCGTAAAACTCTCTAACTTTTCCAATAGTATGAGGTACGTCATAGTTCAAGTAGTATTTTTTTCCATCATAGTCCACGAGTGGAACTGGAAGGAAGTCTACGAGTTTCTCAGTTACACCCACTGCTCCAACAGCTGGTCCACCACAGCCATGTGGAGATCCGAATGTTTTATGTAAATTGAAAAAGCCTAAATCAAAACCGCAATCTACCGCTCTTATTATACCTATTATTCCGTTTGCATTAGCTTGATCGTAGGCACATATTCCTCCTACATCGTGGACTATTTTTGTGAACTCTTTTATTCTTGGGTTAAATATTCCTGTGTCTTCTGGGTTTGTGACTATGAAACCGGCTGTGTGTTCGGAAACAGCTTCTTCAAGAGCTTCAATATCAGGTAAACCATATTCGTTGGGATAAAGATTTATAACCTTAAATCCTTTTACAGCTGGGGCGGCAGCATTTGACGGATGTGAAAGCAGAGTTGTTATAATTTCGTTTCTTTTTTCTTCTTCACCTCTATGCTTATGATACGCATATATGATTGACATTATCGTAAATATTGCATGAGATCCGCCACCAGGTTGGAATGTAAATCTGCTGAAGCCGGATAGTTCTCTTAAAAACAGGTCTAATTTGTACATTATTTCAAGCGCACCTTGAACTGTTTCCTCATCTTGATAAGGATGAAGTTCGGTTACCTTAGGGGATCTTGCAAAAACTTCGTTGATAACAGGATTATATTTCATCGTGCATGTTCCTTGTCCAATGTCAATATTAATTGTAGCACCTAATGTTTCTTGGGAAAGTCGAAGATAATGTCTTAAAACTCTTACTTGAGCGATTTCAGGCAGCGCTGGAGGCTTTTTCCTGATCATATGTTCAGGAAGAACAGAGATTCCGTCGCCAACTTCTTCCTCTATTTCTTTTTCAACTTCTGGAACTAAGATTCCTCTTTCACCTTTTCTATTTAGTTCAAAAATTATCGGTTCATCCCATTTAGCTTCATGAAAATCTCTAAGCTTAATTTTTCCTCCTTTCATCATTTTAATCACCTTTTACCCTCAATTATTTCTCTTAAGGCTTGAACAAGTTTATCTATGTCTTCTTTGGTATGTATCTCTGTTACACAGTAAAGTGCACTATTTCCTAACTCCGGAAAGCTTTTAGACAAATCTATACCTCCAAAAATCCCATATTCAAGTAGGCGTTTATTAATTTCTTTCACTGACATACCTGTTTCATTAAAGTCTACAACAAACTCTTTAAAGTGAGGGGCTTTAAATCTCGGAGCTTTTATACCATCGATTTCCGATAATTTTTTCATAGTATATTGAGACCGTTGCATTATTGTCTTGCCAATTTCCCACATACCTTTAGGTCCCATAAGAGCTAAGTAAACTCCAGCAGTTATACCCCATAAGGCCGCCATAGTTCCAACAAATTCTTTTGCCTTTTCCCTTTTCGCAAAGGATGTTCTCTCAAAAGCTACATCACCAAAACCGTATTCACCCTCAACAATAGTCTTAGTGATACCAAAAAGACGTGAAGGATACTCCATCACAAACTTTTCCTCATCACGAGTAGCTATGAAACCAGCTAATCCACCGCCAAAATTCATGTGTATTCCTAGAGGCTGTAAATCACCGCAAACAATATCTGCACCGTAATGGCTAGGAGGAGCCAAAACCCCTAATGAAATCGGGTCAACGCCTACAACGCTTAAAGCACCTTTATCATGAGCTATTTCAGATATTTCCTTACCATTAGTTTCTATGAAACCTAAATAAGAGGGATTCTCAAAATAAATTGCTGCAATTTTATTTGACATTTTTGATTTTAAGTCTTCAAGATCCATCATCCCTGTTACAGGATCATGTTTTACAAGCTTAACTTTAACGAGAGGTTCACAGTAATTTCTTATAATTGCAAGTCTTTCTGGAGATATAGTGTCCACCAAAAGTACTTCGTCCCGTTTAGTTATCCTACATGACATTCTCAGAGAAGTTGCTGCTGCTTGACCCCAACTATATGTTGGCACGTTAACTACATCCATATCTACAAGTTCAGCAACTAAGCTTTGATATTCGAAAAGCGCTTGCCATCTTCCATGATCTTCCCAAGGTTCACCTGCATATGCGGTCAAAAACTCTGATCTTTGATTTATTTCATCGCAAATAGCTGGAACATAGTGTGGCCAGCATCCTCCACCTAGAAAACTAATATTTTCTTCACATGTCTTATTTTTAGATAAAATTCGCTTCACATGTCTTTTTAACTCACATTCTGCCAGAAGAGGTTCAGGCAGATTAAATTTACCCTTAAATTTAAGTTCATCCGGTATACCTGAATACAACTCATCGATATCTTTTAGACCAATCTCTCTTAGCATTTCCTCTTGCACTTCAGGTACTGAATTCGGAATATATGGATGGACAATAGTTTTTCCATCCTTTTTTATAACCATTTTTCACCCTCCATTAAATTTAAGCCAATCCACCTCCATCGACAACTAAAATCGCACCTGTAATCCAACTAGCAAGATCACTAACAAGAAAGAGAACAGCATTCGCAACGTCCTCAGGTTTACCGAGACGGTTGATAGGTCTATCGGCAGCTTCCTTTAAAAACTCGTTTAAATCTACTCCAAGCTGAGCTGCTTCGCTACGGAGCATGGGTGTATCAATGTCACCGGGGCAAACACAGTTTACTCTTATACCCTGTTTGCCGTGGTCAATTGCCATTGCTCGAGTGAGGTTTACAACTCCACCTTTAGAAGCGCAGTAAGCTGCGGCTTTAGGGCCACCTTTTAACCCCCACCCTGAACCAATATTTACAATGCTTCCTCCTCCGTTCTTGACCATATACGGGATAACGTATCGCGAAACTAGATATACTCCCTTCAAGTTTACTCCTAAAACCAAATCCCACTCTTTTTCTGTTGTCTCAACGACATCCTTACGAACGATTACACCTGCATTGTTTACAAGAATATCTATCCTTCCAAAATCTCTGTAAACTTTTTCAACTACTTCTTTGCATTGAGAACTTGAAGTGACGTCACATTTGTAAAACTTTACTTTTACTCCAATCTTTTCAATTTCTTTTGCCGCGTCTTTTCCTTTTTCTTCATTTATATCTAAGATAGCAACGTTTGCGCCAGCTTCAGCTAAACGTTTGGCTATACCGAAACCTATACCAGAAGCCGCCCCAGTAACTAATGCAACTTTTCCCTTTAACGATATTTGTTTTAGAATTTTTTCGCTGACCACTTTAGAAACCACCATTCCCCTCTAGATATAATCAACACAGGTTAGATATATAGTTTTCTTTCAGCTTGGTAACGCTTAATTATCTAAGATGAACCTTTTAAGCTAAAATTGCGCCAAGCACATAAAAACAGTGAAACAATATCCAATTTTATAAAATATGTTATACAAAGATAAAACTGACCAAGACATAACTAACATAAATTAAATAGGAACCTCAAATATCAATCATTTTCCTTGCGTAAAACACTCCTAATTTTTAGAACTTAGAATTTAATGTGTGATGTAAGTTTTAGGTTTCCCCTAACTATGTCTAAGTTCTCTTTTAGTGTTTCAAATAGATAAGCTTCTATACAAAGCTTTGAAGCAGCTGATCTGCTAGTTACTAAACACATTAACATGCGAATATCTCTAAGTAAGTACGCATTTGCTCAAATGAAAGAAAATTTTATTTCTAAAGGAATTTAGAAAATCTATAAATAGTCTGAACAAACTGATAAAATAGTGGGGTGGTGGATATGACATATGAAGATCTTAAAGGTAAAAGAGTAGTAATTACAGGAGGAGCCAGTGGAATCGGCCTTGCAACTGCTAAACGTTTTCTTAAAGAAGGATCAAAAGTTGTAATCATAGATATAAATGAAGAAGGACTCAAAAAAGTGTTATCTGAAAACCCCGGCTTAGTTGGAGGAATAAAAGCTGATGTCAGCAAACCGGATGAAGTTTCACAAGCATTCAAGAAAATCGATGAACTTATGGGAGGACTAGATATCCTCATAGCTAACGCCGGTATAAGTTCTCGCGCACCTTTCTTAGAAATGAGCTACGAAGAATGGACAAAAATGATCGACGTGAACCTAACAGGAGTGTTTCTATGCGTAAAAGAAGCAGCTAAACGTATGATGAAACAACGCTCAGGAGTAATTTTAATCACTGCCTCAACAAATGGCATGAGAGGTCACCCCTACTATGCTCACTACAACGCATCAAAAGCAGGTCTTATTTCACTGGCACAAACACTCGGACTGGAACTTGCACCTTGGATTAGAGTTGTAGCAGTATGCCCAGGATTTGTACTTACACCAATGCAACTAGCAGAATACACTCCTGAAATGATCGAAGAAGAAGCTAAAAAAATACCATTACAACGTGTCGCAAAACCAGAAGAAGTAGCAGCACTGTTTGCATTTCTAGCATCAGAAGAAGCATCCTTCATAACGGCGACATTTATCCCAATAGACGGTGGAGAAACAGCAAGATAACCTATAACATTTGAAACCAAAGATAAAACAAATTTAAACACCAAAATATCCTTTTATTGAAGATAAATAACAAGATTACCAATTATTTTAAACATACACATAGTTGCATTGTTACAGACATGAAAATATAGGAAAGAAGTTGCGAATAACATTAGAAAATATTTGAGAAAACTATACTACTGAGTTAAAAACAGTATTCGTCGTTCCTATTTCTCTCTTTGAAAGAAGACCAATCATTACGAAGAACTCTTAGAAGGAGGAATTACGATCCCCTTTATGTAAAAGTGGCTAAAGAAAACTTAAAAGTACCTTCAGAAGATTATCATCATTAGAATTAAGGCGTTTTAAAGCTAAAATATTAATATTCAACAAAATTAAAAAATACTAAAAAATAAAAAGAAATTAATTTTATCTACGTCGCTTTTTGATGAAAATAACTAGAACCACTACTGCTACACCTACCGCACCAGCAATCAAAATAATGTAAATCCATGAAATACCTATTTTAACAAGAACCGAAACAGTGTCTTCAGCAGAGTTTCCTGCAAGATCATACAAAATTATCCTCACGGTATGATTTCCTTTAGCTAAACCATCAACATTATACTCTATTTTCACACCACTAGTCCACGTTCCCGTATCTTTTAATTCTTCATCAACATAAATCTCATAGCTTGCAGGGAAACGATCCGTTGCAGTCCAATTCAAAACATTCCCACTGCTTCCAAAAATCATCCTGTATGTTCTAGGCGGCCTACTCACAAAGACCGGAGCCTCACTTGGATAAACTGTAACGTTTGAAAATACAGTCGTTGAATATCCAGCTCTATCTAGGGCAATAAATTCAAAAACCCAGAATCCCGTATCTAATGCTGAAATATTAAGTTTGACAACCTTTCCAGACTTATAAGTATCTGTTTTTATTATAGTTCCATTTCGTTTTAGTTCATATATATCTGGGTGATCTTCGGTGACAATCCATTCCATATCTGGAACTAACATACCTTTCTCAAGAGCTGTTGTTTCTGGAGAAACTGAAACTATGGGAGCCGCTGTGTCTATAAGCCTTGCTATCTTAACGTAAGTAAACGATGCATTTTCAACAGTAGCGTCAACAAATTCCCCAATATTTAAAGCATATTCCCTCTCTGTAACATTAGTGTTACGTAAAGTTGTGTGATTAAAGAAGTCGACAGTACTATCATAACTATAAATTGTTCCATTAATTTTAGCGAAACCATAATGGTACAGTGAAACTTTCTCTTCAACATATCCAATGTTGGAATCAGTAATGTTAAGATAACCCATATCGGTTCTATTAAACCCAAAGTAAGTATATATAGCAGCTGCAGTAAGGTTTTGCGCAGTTAATTTAACTTGATCTCCAGCTAATTTGTATTGATTTCCCATGTAAATACCTGTATCAGGCCCGGTATAGTTTGCATAAACATTTAAAAGTATAAGTTCAGCGTAATCCTCCATTTTAACAAGGCGCAACGAATGGTTTACAATGCTACCCGTTGCAAAGTCACATTCATAAATCATTGTTGAAGAATTACAGAAATATGTGCTGGTAGCTTCGAAATGAGAGCTTCCCATCGCATAAATACCTAAGACATAACTATCATATAAATATGCATTTGACAGCTCTTGTAGCCCAGCACAGAAAGTACTTGTGTTATATATTTCCAAAACCGAGTTATTTGACATAACGAACCAATTGTAAATCGGTTCTCCTAAAATCACCGTGTTATTAACAACTACCTTGGAATCGTCGTAAAAGCATCCTATTCCCATATTGAACGACTTAGTTATGTTAGATTCAAGAATTGTTAACTGAGAATCATTCCTAAGTTCAAAGCCATAATCGGTGTCTGTAATGTCAAATGTGACATTATTAAGATCCACCTTTGCACTATCATTCACCGTAAAAACTACATCAATATATCTTGCAGTCAAATGGCTATCCGTGATTTTAAGTTCCGCATTATCTGCAATAGATACCATCCACTCTGCCCCATAGGTATACAACGTTGAATTAACTATTGTTGCATTCGCATTTCCCTCTATATAAGCACTAGAAATATCACTTTCATCAATTACTGCAATGTTGCTATTCGCTGCAAACAAATACTCTATTTCTGTGTTATTAATTACACTGTGTGAATTATCTAACATTGAGAGAATCCATATGTAGGATGAATTCGAAAAGAAGTCACTGTTATTATAGATGGAGACAAAATAAGTATCTGATTCGTTGAGAAGTACTTTACTATTATTATAAGTAAAAACGAAGAGAAGACCCGAGTCATATATGGTAACAATGCCATTGTATATTACTGCATTAGTATAGTTGTTAGCGATGACGTTGTTGCTGCCCCAGATTATTCCACGATCACTATATCCATATGGAATATCGCTTATAATATTTCCATCACTTGTAAAATAGAAGGTTTCTGTAAGATCATTGACTGTGGAATTTTCGAGATAAATCTTTGAGAGTATCTCATCAAGTTCGTTAATAGTGGCATTTGCAATCCAAGCTTGTCCACTAAAAGCAATAAAGAGGTCAATGTTAGTATTGAAAAGAGAACCGTTTGATGGATGCGTTAAAAATTTCCCATGTTTTATAGCGTAATCAAATTCTTCCCAATTAGTAAAGCCAAGAAGAAGCAAACCAAATGTAGTATCAGTAATTGTATATTGCGTATTTGTCATGTATGCCTCTTCTATTGTAACATTTTTCGCTGTAAACTGGGCGTTCTGAACCTCTGCACAATCGATGCGGGTTATGTTTTCAACAGTAATAACGCCGCCTTCAGCATATAGGTAGACTAAGTGAGCTTCAAACCAAGGTTTTACGTATAATTTTGTTTCGTTATCAATTTCCGCTGAGGAGTGGTAAACGCCGCTTCCTGTAACTCTATGGTCTACAATGTTTACAGTTCCTGAATAAACTGAAACGCTGTAGCTAAGGTAATATCCTATTGTTGAATTTTTAACTATTACTTTGTTATTTGTTTTTCTATAATCGCCGGGTTGAACTGTGTATAAGTTAGAGCAACCAGTATTGTTCAGCAAACCTGTGCTGTTTGCATCTGTTTCAAAGCTTACCATGAATAATATGTCATCTTCTAAACTCAAATTCGCGTTGGGACCATAAACATATACTCTGGCTAGGCTTGAAGTTGAATCATGAAGCTCAGCATTTTCGTAGAGGTGCCAGTTTATCCAGTTAATAGTAGAATTAAATGTTTGGGCTGTTGAATTACGTAATTCAAAGATGTGAGTTTGTTTATAGGGGTTATTTACAGTAGAGTCGGTAATGCTAATACTAGTAGTATTTGCTGTAAGACTTATATGCAATAAATCAACGTTTTTGATAGCTATTTCACTACTTCTGAGATTGAATGTTTTTTCTGTGCTTGTTTCCGTCGCATTTTCAAGATTTATTTTCGAATCTGTGGAGTGTAATTCTATGAAAATTGATGAAACAAAGGATAAATTGGACTTCGTTGGATAAAGGTAGTTGAAATATGTATTGTTTACTGCAGCTATTTCGCTACTATAAATGTACCCAGTGTTTACTGAGGTGACGTTTAGAGAAGCATAAGATGTTCTTAGACACATTTGGTTGACAACTGTTAAGTCGTATGTGAAAACACTTGAGTTATCTAAAATGATATCATAAAATGTAGTATTTTCAACTGTTATTTTAGAGTCATATGCATGTACACGAGATAACATAGCGTTATCGTAAAAGGAAAACTCATAGTTCTCTATTCTTATGTAAGTGTTTTTAGTTATAGTGCTAATCGTTGAGTTAACGACAATGATATTTTCGTTTATATTGTAACCTGGCTCCATGTAGATTTCGCCATTTGTTATGTTTCCTACACCATTTATTATCCAGCCGTGGTTTACTTCGTTACCAGTTACATTGATTAAGAAAGACATGTACTCACTATGAGATTCCATATAATCAAAGGTTGAATTGCAAAATAATCCATTGTACGAAATGCGTTTACGTATATATTGTTAAGCTGAGAGTTATTCACCTTGACTGTCGAATTATCATATAGGTAAATATCTGAGGAAGGCCCAATTAATGTTACATTGTATAGCGATCCAGTACTAGTTTCATAAAAACTTATAGATTCTTCGATTTTCGCATAAGATATTATTGCACTGTCATTTTTATACAAAGTCCAGCTACCATAACCTGTAATGTTAGATGCTTGAATGGTCGAGTTTCCCCACATATAAACTTCGCGTATCGTTACATTATTCAAATATACCTTTGATGAATCAAAGATCCCTATTTCGGAATTATCTAAGCGGCAATTTTCAATGTAAACTCTGGTTTGACCACTTATAAAGAAGTTAATGTGCTCTGTGACATTAGAATCTAACATGTTTAAAGTAGCGTTATCTGAAACCGTAACAGCCAAGCTAAATTTTACGCTGATATTTTTTAGAGTGAGTTGAGAATTATCACGAACATAGATGCTCAAAGATTTTTTGAAGTTAGAATCTGCGATCGAAACAATGGAATCGTTACTAATTGTCAAAGTTTCCCCGAAAGATACATTTTTAAAAGAAACATGCTCTGTAGTGGTCTGTTTATAAGATATTTTAGATGTAACAGGTAACTTTAGTGCTGAAATTTTTCTTTGAGACATAGATGCTAGTGGAAGTACGGTAAGTAGCATTGACGAAAGCAGTATCGTTGAAATTAGTAGTATCGCACCCACATGTTTTCTGAAAAGTTTCAGTATTTTCCCCTCTTTTAAGAGATGGGTATTTTGTGGTAAATTTAATATATAAATGTTTTTAGTCGAACAATAACTTGACGATAACTTGCAAAAATCTTAAATATGATAGCAGCCTTAATAGGCTTACATAGGGTGACAACATTTGTCATTTATGTACGGTTATCTAACTTTGAAACAAAGGAATATTTGGTCTCTTTTTAAGAAAGGGCTTTCACAAAGCGATATTGCAAATAAATTTCGAATATCGCGTCAAACGGTAAACAAAACTTTGACAACAATAAGGGCAAAGTTATCGAAGGCGTTAATGGAGGCAGCTAGAATAAATAGAATCGAAGTTAGAAGAATAGATCCTTTAAAAGGTATACTGGTTGGGTACAGTCCTGATCTAAACTCAGAAGTAGTCATTACTTTTTCTGCGAAAAATGGCATCCAAGTATGGTATAAACATGAAGGAAACTGTGAAAACTGTAGAATGAAAGAGGAATGTATGAAAATACTATTGTCTGAGGCTGAAGAAAGGGGAATAAAACTCTCCGAGGAAGATAGATCTAAAAAACCATCTGAATTAGCTAAAATTCTCTTTTCCAAAATATTATCAGAGGTTCATGAATGAAAATAAAGAAGATGCCTCAGAAAATTGCGAAATATTGTAGAATATTTGTAAGTAAGGTGCAAGAAGCAAGAATGGGAGATATATCGGGATCTATATTAATCGCTACTTTTATTCTCACATTGGCAATAGCATCAACTTGTGCTTCTATATACATTCTTGAAGATGTTGTTTTCCCGCAGTCAACGTATTCTATTGAAACAAAGGAGAAAATACCATACATTTTCACCGTTGAAACCGAAAATGGAAGTTACCCACTAAAATATGTCGATTTATTAAAAGGAAGAGAATACTGGTACCAATGCTATAATCTTACAGCAGGTTTTGCTATGCTATGGGAAGAACCGTGGTACATGGAAATTGGAGAAAATGGTCCCTACTTTGAAGATTATTACTACTTGGAAGTTGAATGGGGAGTAGTTGAATTATATAAATACATCGATCTAATACCTCCTGATACTGAATTTTTAAGGTTCACGATGTTTTTGGTGAGTTTAAATGGTTCTGGACTCCTGAATATTACATTTAATAATAGAGTAGTGACAACATTGGAAATAGTGGCAGGAAAAGAGTATTCCATAAATCTTAATTTAACTTCCAGCCAAATAAATCCACTTAACATTAGTTCAGGTCTCAAATTAAGTTTAATTGTTAAAAATTTAAGTTCTCAGCCACTACTTATTAAAATGTTTGGTGATTCTCTTAAGATATTTCCAAAAGCGGGGAAAATGTTTTTCCCTGTGAATTTCACTTTTTTAGATATTCACGGCTTTAAAGGACCGAAGAAGATTGTACGGGATTACTTTGTTGAGATTTATCACATAGACATCGAAGGCGTAAGATTAGATGATAATAAGAAGTTAAGTTTTTCTATACCGTATGAGCGTAATGGAGAAAAGGTATTTTTGTCTAATGGAACCTATCAGTTAAGTTTCAAACTACATCTGTGGGATAACAGAACATTCACATTAGGGACATTCTCGCTTACAGTCGGGGAAAACGGTGTAAAAACGGTTAAAATTAATCTTCCAATTTATCATTTGACTATTAAAGCTGAATACATTTATGGAGTAATTGCTCCAATAGATTGGGTATACATTGGAGACTCAAATCATCTACTATATTCTTTTGGAGGTGAAGTGTACAGGAAAGATTATCAAACTATTTTAAACGAGTGTTTCTTTCCTCTACCTCCAGGAAATTACTCTATAAAAATTTACTCCTTCGATAGTTTTTCAAATTGGATAATATGCGAGGCGAATTTTACTATAAATAACTCAGATGCAACTTTTGTAGCAAAATTCTATGCAATAAAAATTTTCCAAACTGCCTATAACATTCCACTTCTTCTGAACCTTTGTCTAACACTAGGATATTTAGCGGCTACTCTCGCGTATTTTATCAAAAAATATTATGAGAAAATTGTTAGTAAAGTGAGAATACATCGTAGACCATTACTTCTCTCAATAATTCTGAGCACAACATCGATAATAACACCTTGGACAAAGTCATTAGATTACCACGGTAATAAAATATTCTATTATTTTCCGATACTGTTAGAGACAAGAGAACTTATCTCTCTAGAGCTTAAAGTGCTTCGATCTACTGTAAATTCTTTCAGTTTTCTTTTTGTGACTATAGTTTTTTGGATACCGTTCTTTATTTTTCTTTATCAATATTTTAAATCTGAGCTACGTTCATCAGCCAAACAAATTATAGGGGCTTCCATCCTTATGCTTATAGCTCCCATCCTATGTACGGTTAGCATGTTTTTGATTCCTAATATTGTTGTAAGCTTAGAACTAGGTTGCTTTTTACAACTGCTTTCAGCGTTTTTTGGGTTTATAGATGCGTTATTTGTAAAAAAGATTAAAACGATTTTTACGGTAGCAATGAAACCTGATGTCAAAAGCCAGTAAATCCTAGATCAGTTAAGTACGGCGTTTTTTTACATTTCACGGAATAAAACATTGAAATCTAATGGATAATTTTTCTTTGCTTGTAAGTTAAGATCTCATAGGTCATGTTTTTCACGCATTCTAGATCATAAGTTTTTTAGTACAAAAGTACTAAAGTATCTTGGGGATTAAATATGGGCATTATTAAAGCCAACATTGATGAAGATTTAAGGCGAAAATTATGGGAGAAAGCGTTTAAAAAATTTGGTTATTCCAAAGGGGCTATTTCTATGGCGATAAAGGAAGCTGTTCAACGCTGGGTTCAGGAAGACGAAAAAAGTGACGAAGTTGAAAGTGAACGTATCCTAAATAACAATGCGTATCTAAGGTTAAAAGAGAAGCTTGAACGTGAATATGATGCTCAATATGTTTTGATTGCAAAGGGAGATTTCGTAGCTGCCGCTAAAACTTTTGATGAAATTGTTAAAATTGCAAATACGAAGGTTCCCGATGCTAAACACCGGTTGATTTTTAAAGTTACAAAAGGTGAGAT
>JAEOSG010000169.1 GCA_016840485.1 Candidatus Baldrarchaeota archaeon | reverse complement strand
TTGCTCAGCACTTCTTAGCGAAAGCAGGAATACTAGCTGTGAGAAGAGTCAAAAAGAGCGACATGGAAAAACTAGCAAAAGCAACAGGAGGAAAAATAGTCACAAGCATCGACGACCTAACACCAGAACACCTAGGAGAAGCAGGATTAGTAGAAGAAGTTAAAATCGGCGAAGATAAGATAGTCTATGTAAGAGATTGTAAGAATCCAAAAGCAGTAAGCATCGTGATTAGAGGTGGAAGTGAACACGTTGTCGATGAAGCAGAAAGAGCAATGCATGATGCACTATGCGTAGTTCGAGACGTTATTGAGGACGGAAAATATGTTGCTGGTGGCGGTGCACCAGAAATAGAAGTTGCAAAAAGACTCAGAGAATACGCGCAACAAATCGGTGGAAGAGAACAACTTGCCATCGAAGCTTTCGCAGATGCCATCGAAATAGTTCCAAAAACATTAGCAGAAAACGCAGGACACGACCCACTAGACATAATAGTACAGCTTAGAGAGAGACACGCCAAACCCGATGGAGTATGGCATGGCGTTGACGTATTTGAAGGAAAAGTTGCAGACATGCTTGAACGCGGAGTTCTAGAGCCACTAAGAGTTAAGAAACAAGCCATTAGATCAGCGAGCGAAGCAGCCCAAATGATCCTAAGAATTGATGATATCATTGCATCAAAGCCAACAGAACCATCAAAAGGCAAAGGCGGCCCAGAAGGCATGCCAGAATACTAAACTAACAACATAATACACCATAACACCTTTTTCTGTAAATTTTTATTCTTTAGTATTGGAGGTAAATTTATGCGAAGAGGCCTTTTTATCGGCCGTTTTCAACCTTTCCACAAAGGACATCTATATGTTATTAAACTTGCATTAAAGGAGGTTGACGAATTAATTATTGGCATAGGGAGCACTCAACTCAACTATGAGGTAAACAATCCATTCACATGCGGCGAACGGCTCCAGATGATTAGAGAAGCGTTGCGAGAGGAAAATATATCTCCCGACAAATACTGGCTTATACCTATTCCAGACATACATAACAATTACGTCTGGGTTTCTCACGTAGAATCCTTGTGTCCACCTTTTCATGTAGTCTACGGCGGAAATAAACATACACTTAAACTTTTCGAAGATGCTGGCTATGAAGTCAAAGAAGTCGAAATTTATGGTTCAGGAGAATACTCAGGAACTGAGATAAGAAAGAAAATGTTAAATAAAGAACCTTGGGAAACCTATGTTCCGCTTGCGGTAGCAAGTTTCATTAAAAAGATTAAGGGCGTTGAACGATTATTAACCATAGCAGAATCAAAGTAAAGAATACCTCTCAACGTCCACATACTTTCCTCCAACATTTGTCTTTAACTTAAAACAGTTAACATGAAACTTTCCAAAAAAGTAATCTTCATAATTCCTGATAAACTTCTTTAACCCTTCAACATCAACTATTTTTCTAACACGGGCAATTGTGACATGTGGTATTTCTTCTGCATATCGATCCAAAGTAACCGTATGCACCTTCTCCATTAAATCGTGAACTTCTACACTTTCAACGCCCACCCATAAAATCCTAATAGGTAATTTAGCTGAGGGAAAATACTTAACACCTCTGAGCATAATATCAAATGAATTCATGCGAATTTTCCGCAGTTTAGCTCTTATTTCATTAATAGTTTTCCATTGAAGCTTACCCAGAAAATTAAGTGTTATATGTAATCTTTCATTAGGTTGAATTTCTGCAAATCCTTTGTCTATTAATTCCCCCTGAAAGCTGCGAATTCTATTAATTATTGCTTCATCATCTATGTCTATTGCAATAAAGAAGGAACGAACCACCTTTATCATTATGCCAGACTTCCATGTATGCTTTACTTATTTCGGTTAAATTATCCTTAAATGTAAAGATGATTTTAGTCAAATTTAAATATATAAGTGACCTCAGATGAAAATAGGTGTATGACAAATAGATCATAGTATATTGAAAAGGTTTATAAGGGATAAAGTGAGAGTGAATACGAAAAATTTAAAAATGTAACGCACTGTATATGCGTTTCGCCTTGTTCACTCATAGTGATTTGGGGGGTGACTAGTTCTCAAATAACTGCCAAGAGGTAGTTAGCGTCACCCCCACAAATGAGCCCGAAATAAAATTTAAACCTAAAATCTATCATATGTCGGCTTTGATGTAGAAAAATACTCCGTGGAGAGGCGAGTTTCGCATTATTATGTTAATATAATATATTATGGGGGAAATAAAATTGACAGAAGATGTAGTAAATAAGAAAGAAGGAGTTATGGTTTGCCCAGAATGTGGTAGTACAACTATACTTTTTGATCCAGCTAGGGGAGAGCATGTTTGTGCATCCTGTGGATTGGTTATTTCCGAACATGTTGTAGATACAGGACCTGAATGGAGAGCTTTTACTCATGAAGAATTGGAGAAGAGGAGTCGAACCGGGGCTCCTACAAGTTATAGATTTGCTGATAAAGGTTTAAGTACAACTATTAGTTGGTCTGATCGTGACGCTCACGGTAGAAAACTTTCTCCCTCAAGAAGAGCTCAAATATATAGACTTAGAAGATGGAACATTAGAACAACAGTTAGAAGAAGTCTTGCAGACGGGCTTATCGAATTAAGTAGAATAGCAAGCCAAATGGGAATACCAAACGATGTAAGTGAAACGGCAGCTCTACTTTACAGAAAAGCCGTAGAAAAACGGTTAACAAGAGGGCATCCTGTAAGTGCGATGGCTGCAGCAGCCGTCTACCTAGCATGTAGAATACACAAAATACCAAGACCATTAGACGAGGTAGTAGCTCAAGCAAAATCCGATAGAAAAGACGTATCAAAATGTGTACGAGTTTTAATAAGAAGATTAAAACAGGAATTCCCAAGACCCACGGCAATAAACTTCATACCAAGATTTGCAGCTGAACTAGGCCTATCAACAAGAACCCAGCGAAGAGCAATAGAAATCATGAAGAAAGCCCAAGAAGCGGGAATAACAGCCGGGAAAGATCCATCAGGTCTAGCTGCTGCAACAATTTACATTGCCAGCATACTTGAAGGAGAAAGAAGAACACAAAGACAAATAGCAGAAGTAGCTCACGTAACAGAAGTAACCGTTCGAAACAGATACAAAGAACTCTGCAAAAAACTTGGAATAAAAATCAAAGTCTAGAATGCTTTCCCCTTTTATTTTTTCACTAATTTTGGTATGTAGTTTTACTCTATGTTTGCATGTCCAAGATGCATATCTTCCTCTTTTATACCAATATATGTTGCAAGACCAGCAAATATGCCATCAAGAAAAGCAGCCACCGAAACTTCAAACTCTGTACCATCCGGAGCGAACGGGCTTCTCCAACCTTTCCACTGCCTAATATCCCAATCATATATATTGTCAGAATCTTTTCTTCCAGGTACCTTTATTTTTATGTCTGAAATTTCCCAAAGAGCGTTTTCAAATGATGTTATACCAATTATCATGCTTCCCATTTCCTTAGCTATTCTTGCAATACTATATGCAGCGCCACTACCACTTACAGTGAATGTAATTTGCCCTTTACGCACAGGTCTATTCAGAGGCTCAAAATCTATAATACTTGTAACGAAAGCATGAGGAATCTGATCTAATCTCATCTTGAAAGGCCCAGCAGCCATATTAAATGTTTTACCACGAGCACAGAAATGAACAGTTTGCTGACTATAATATTTCAAAAGAAAATTAGCAAGTAAAGCAGTTATCTCATCTTCATCACTATAAGCAACACTTAGATTTTTCTTAGCTCGATCCAAAAGTTCAAGGGCAGTTTCCTTAGATATTTTGAAACCTTTTTCAACATCTTTGTTGTTTAAAATACATTCCATTAAACCCCTACAAATAGCTTCAGAAAAAATCAGCTGCGTATATTCCGAAGTTGTGCCAAGCGGAGTAAATGGCTTTTCATCCTCATTGTATTTTGACAGAAGTTCCTCACGTTTACAATCAGGTTTTAAATATATCACTGGGAAACTTGCCAATTTAGCTAATGGGGAGTCCAAGGAGCCAGTTATCACAATAATTTCACATCCAATTTCCCTCCCAAACCTAGCTTTCTTGAGAACTTTCCCAGTCCTCCCAGAGGTACTAAAACAAATTATAACATCACCTTTCTCCAAAACAGCATTTGGATCATAAACAACGTATTGCTCTAAAGTTGGATAAACAGCATTAAAATCCAACTGTGTCAACCTATCAGCAAAAGTCCTAGCGCCCAGAAGAAGGCTTCTACCCCTAGCTGCAAAATGAATTCTTTTATCCCTAGAATCGGATATATATTCCAGAAACTTAATTATAACATCCTTCTGCTCATTAAAAAGGAAATTAATGTTCTCTCTGGCCTGATTAATAAGATATGAAGAAGTATTCTTTGAAACATGTAAAGATCTCTCGACATCATTTTCTCTGATTGGGACATAAACCCTTAACATGACGTTCCCTCAAATAGACAATATCCATAAATATCTAGTACAATGTCTATTTGAGGTTTTCCTACCCCTTCGACAAAATCTTAACTAATCGATTAAAAACTCTAAAAAACACAATTCACAGAATAAATTAAGGAAACTCCATCTCTTTCTTTTCTTTAGCTTTAAGCACCTTCTCTGCAACCTGTCTCGGTAAACGAACATCTTCAGCCCTATACTCCGTAGGACTTTTCAAAATCATGCCAACACCATCAATAATTTCAATTTCCCACATTCTAAGATCATGAGCAGTCAATCTACATTTTTCAATCAGCAAAAATCTCCTAAGTACACCGCCTCTAACATACTTCCTAAAACGGAAAATAGCATCACCGATATGTTCCAAGCCAAAACCAAATGCTTCTCCAGTTGTAATAGCATATTCACTAACAGCATAAGTAGTAAAATTCCAAGGATGCAAAACCTTCTTAATAATATAACTTTCTCTACGAGCCATAGCAGGAGCATGAAGCCAAAAAGCGCTCAAAGAATCAATAACAAGTCTCCCATGACCATAACCCAACTCCTTTTTAGCATCAATAACCTTTTGAAGAAGTTCTTGAGTATCAAGCGACTTCAACATCCAAGGATCATCCTTCTTCTTTAACAAAGCATCAATAATAATAAGCTGATTCTCATCAATAGCCTTCTCAAAATTAAAGCCGAATAGAGAAGCAGCAGCAATAATACTCTCCCTACTTTCCTCGGTAGTACAGTAAATACACTTATCTCCCTCCTTAATACCCTGAGCAATAAAATGAATCGAAGCAATAGTTTTACCAGTGCCAGGCTCACCAACCAAGGCAACAAGAAATCCTCGAGGAATACCGCCTTGCAAAAGATTATCTAACGAAGGAATACCAGTAGAAATTCGTTCAATCCTCAAAATTTAAACCTCCAATAATACCAAAAATACAATCCCCAAAACATATTTATAATTGACCTTTTTTC
>JAEOSG010000168.1 GCA_016840485.1 Candidatus Baldrarchaeota archaeon | reverse complement strand
CCTCATACTTTCAAATGCGATAGGATCCCTTCCATGGGGCTATTTCATGATCCTACAAGCAATATACCTAAAGATAATTGGAATAGAACCTACATTAATCGGAGTGTTAATGACTCTCTCAGGTTTAACCTCCGCGTTACTAGCTATCCCCTTCGGCATACTTTCTGATAAGTATAGAAGAAAACCTTTCCTTGTAACCAGCGGTTTTCTATCAACCTTCTCCCTATTAATTTACATGCTAACAACTAAATATATCCATTTAGCTGTTGCAAGTATTATAGGCGGACTTGCGGGAGCTATGTTCTCCTCTCCATGGCAAGCTTTCCTTGCAGACAAAACTACAAGTGAAAATAGAGAAAAAGCATTTAGTTACTCAGCCTTTGCATCATCCGCCGCAGGAACCATTGGTGCTCTTCTAAGCGGAATACCAGAATACCTCCAAATAAAATTATCAATTAACGAAATAACATCGTATAAACCCATGTTTCTATTAGCCTCCATCTTAATGACAATCTCAACCTTCCTACTCGTACCCATCGGTGAGGTTAAGAGAGTAAAAGCGACTAGAGAAATATTCCCTCGAAAATCTATCAAAACAATAGCAAAATTTTGCTTAACAAACGCGCTTATAGGATCTGGCGCTGGATTTATCATTCCACTTTTCTCACTATGGTTTTACCTGAAGTTCGGATTAGGAGGAATGGTTTTAGGTCCACTGTATGCTGTTTCAAGCGCAGTAATGGCTATTGCCTTCCTCGCAGCACCGAAACTCGCGAAAATCACCGGAACAGTTAACAGTATCATATCGACACAAGCAGCAGCAACGTTATTTCTTGTGGTGATCCCACTGATGTCAGATTTCAGAATAGTATCTGTTCTCTATGTAGTAAGAAACTTTTTAATGAACATGTCGAGCCCGATACAATCTGCCTTTATGATGAGTTTAGTAGAACCTGAAGAAAGAGCTTCAGCATCAAGTATGACAGGAACCGCATGGAGCATGGCTAATTCGGTTACCCCTAGCATAGGAGGCTACATGATGGAACATATATCCTTATCTCTGCCGTTTCACATATGTGCTCTACACTATGCAACTTCTATCACACTTTTTTATATGTTCTTTCATAAAACAAGAATACGTACTAATACCACCGTAGGTTTTCATAACACGCCATCGTCCAGTAACGATTAATATTTAACAGATAACTTATATAATAGTTTTAGAACAATTTCCAACATCTATGAAAACAGAAAACTCAAAGTGAAGATAATATATTGAAGTTTTTAACCACGGCTCGAAAACGGGAATGTCATAGTTGTGGGAGGAGTGAGTTTGAAAATCCGTACTCCGATCTATGGAAAAATTACGCTTAATGAAGCAGCTGAAGAACTACTTTCAACATATGAACTTCAACGCATTGATCGAATTAGTGTCGGAGCAGCATTCTTTTCTTATCCCTTCAAGTCAGGCTATTCTAGGCTTGAACATTCAATAGGTGTCGCATACTTAGCTCAAAAACTTTGTAAAAAATTGGGTATAGAGGAGAGAGATCTGGCCACTATAGCTGGACTGTTACATGATGTTGGTCTAAGCCCATTCTCACATACAACTGAAGATTACATGGTTAGCTTTTACGGTAAGAACCATAAAGAAATGGGAGCATCCATAATAAAAGGAGAAATCTCTATATCACCAGACAATCGAAAAACACTACCAGAAATATTGGAAAAACATGGATATGATCCAAAGAAAGTAGCAGCTATAGCTGTTAATGATTCCAACAATGTCCCACAGTATCTAAAAGATATGTTTAACCAGCCCTTCGATTTAGACGTTCTCGATTCTGTTACTCATTATAGTGATTGCGGTTTTGTCGATATTAAAATACAGCCGGTTAAGATGCTTAAAATATACACAATTTATAGAAACAAACTCATATTCGATGGCAGGTATATTAATGATGTTTGGAAAATAGTTAGAGCTAGAAGGTGTTTCTATTTCGATTTTAACATTAAAGAAAAAGCTAAAATGGATGCTATAAAATCTACTTTACAAAAAACTATAGAATGCGCTCTAAATAAAGGTTTTCTTGACAAAAGTTTTGTTTTTATGGATGATTATGAATTATTGTACTTATTAAGACGGTTCAGCTACTGTAAAGATATTGTTCAAGATTTTCTTAACGGTAAGGTATTTTCAACAATTTTAATGAAAAGAGTTTCAAGAAAACAGTTAGAAAAAATAAAAGAATCGAAAAGCAATATTGAAGATGAGATAGTAGAAAAAACGGGGATAAAAGAAAAATATGTCGTTGTTTCGACATGTGTATACAAACTGTCGAACATTAAATACCCTATTTTGATGAAAGAGGGAATAAAGCCACTTTACAAGGTTTTAGATGTAGCAAAAGCTAAAACACCAAAATACTACCTTTTCGTTCATTGTAAAAAACGCGAGGATACCATTAAAGAAGTAACGCAAAAAATTTTAACAAAATACATTTGATTTAGCTAGCTCGCTGCTTAGCAAGCTGAGTAACAACTATATCTAAAATTTTAGCAGCTACATCTCTTTTAGACAATAAAGGTATATGTACAACATTCTTTTCAGGATCAACAACGTATACTTCATTTGTGTCGCTTTCAAAACCTCTCCCAGTTAAACCAACATCATTAGCGACAATTAAATTCAAACCAGACTCCTTCAATTTTCGATAAGCCTTCTCTATTAACTCTTCTTTAGATATTTTATATTCAGCTTTAAAACCAACAATAAAAACATCTGGATCAACACGTCTAGCTTCACAAACAACCTTAGGCAAACATCTCAACTTAATAGTCCACTCCTTCAAACCAGAAGGGGTCTTTCGGTCAACAACCTCTTTGGGACCATAGTCAAGCACAGCTGCAGTAGAAATAAAAACATCATATTTAGAAGATTTAAGTTCATTTACCACAGCTGAAAGCATCTCCTCAGTTGTCTCCACATTAATAAGTTTAACATTTGATGGGGGTTTAGCAGTTCCTCTACCATATATAAGTGTTACCTCAGCTCCTCGAACCAAAGCTTCCTCAGCTATTGCGACACCCATTTTACCTGAACTAGGATTAGAAATAAACCTTATAGCATCAATATATTCCCTTGTAGGCCCAGCGGTCACCAAAACCTTAAGACCCTTCATATCCTTAGGTTTTGTCAAAATATCAATAACTCTGTTAACAATTTCTTCAACATCAGCCATCTTAGCCTTTCCTTCTTCAATTCTGGGACCAACAAACCATACGCCTAGCTTCTTCAACTTCTCAATATTCTCCCTTATAACCTGATGTTTATACATGGATTCATGCATGGCTGGAACAACTACAATTGGAATATCGCTACCTAACGCTGTACTAACAACCGTAGTAACCGGAGTATCATCAATACCGCATGCAATTTTACTAATAGTATTAGCTGTAGCTGGAGCAATAAGAATTAAATCAGCTTTATTGGGATGGTCACCAGCTAAAGCAACATGCTCAACTTTACCGGTTAACTCGGTTATAACCGGGTTGCCAGTAGCATACTCCATTAAGTAGGGGTGAATAATTTTTTGAGCATTAAAAGACATAACAGTAAAAACTTCAGCACCATGCCTCATAAGTTCTCTAGCAATTCTGGGACATTCAAAAGCCGCAACACTACCAGTAATGCACAAAACAATTCTCTTGCCATCTAAAATATGGCTCTTGGTACCTATAATATCCTTTGAGGTATGTTTAGTGAACAATTATAAGCCTCCGAAAATCTATGATAATTTGCTATTTATCTTAATTTTGTTTATAATCTATATGTATCTTTAAAGATTACACAAAATATATAGTCTCTTTAGAAAAAATTCATTAGCCATAAAATTGAGAAAGACCATTAACAACCGTATAAAATAATGTAAGAACAGTTAATGAGGTTTTAAATTGACAACTGCCAAAGCATATTGCCCAGGGCACATAACAGGATTTTTTGAAATATGTGATCAGCCAAAAGATCCCTTAAAAAAAGGTTCCAGAGGAGCTGGCGTTTCCATCGAAAAAGGAGTCATTACAACAGTTTCTCTAAAGCCAGCTGACCAAAATATGATTAAAGTACTTATAAACGGCATTGAAACTGAAGCTCCCGTTACAAAAAGCGTAGTGAAACATATGTTAAAGCTAACAAATAAAAACTTCACGGTAACAATTAACCATAAAGTAGAAATACCCATTGGCGCCGGCATAGGAGCAAGCGGCGCTGGCGCATTTAGCGCAGCTTTAGCTCTTAACAAAGCCTTAAACCTAGGACTAACATATGATAAGGCAGCACAAATAGCCCATTTAGCAGAAATAGTCAATAAAACTGGCCTTGGAACAGTATTAGCTCAGTCCAGAGGCGGAGTAGAAATTAGAGTTAAACCTGGAGCACCTGGAATTGGACACGTCGATTTAATTCCAGTAGACCCGGATACAGTTGTTGTATGCGGATCCCTTGGACCAATAGAAACGAAGAAGATGCTTTCCAACCCTGAGATTCGAGAAAAAATAAATAAAATCGGCGGAAGAATGGTGAACGAACTTGTAAAAAATGCTTCCATCGAAAAACTAATGGAATTATCCAAACAATTCGCAGCAGAAACGGGTTTAATGTCTGAAAAAGTAAAAAATGCCGTAAAAGAACTTGAGAGAAATGGTTTTGTCAATGCTAGTATGGCAATGTTCGGTGAAACAGTCTTCTGCTTTGTTGAACATGAAAAAGCTAATCAAGTTCTCAACATTCTTAAAAAATACTTTGATAAAGGAATTATCCTTATTTCCAATATCAATTTTACCGGGGCCAGAATTCTAGGAGGTAACATTGATGTTTGAAATCCCACCAGATCATCCAAGAGCGGAATCACTTAGAATTAGAGAGAAGTTAATTAAAGGGTTTGAAAAAGGGCTTGTAGCAAAAGCAGGTTTAATAGCACATGGCAGAGGAGAAGCCTTTGACTACCTAATAGGTGAGAAAACCACGGAACCGGCTATGGAGGCAGCAAAGGCAGCAGCTGCAGCAATGCTTCTCGCAAAACACCCAGTAATAAGCGTCAATGGAAACGTAGCAGCATTAGTACCAAAAGAAATAGTAGAACTTTCAGAGGTTACTGGAGCAAAAATAGAGGTAAATTTGTTCTATAGAACAAGAGAAAGAGAAGAAGCCATCAAAAACGCTCTTAAAGAGGCTGGTGCAAAAGAAATATTAGGCGTGGGAGAAGCAGCAAGCGCAACGATCCCAGAACTCTCAAGTTGGAGAAGAAAAGTAGATCCGAGAGGAATTTTAGTAGCTGATGTCGTTTTGGTCCCACTTGAAGATGGAGATAGAACCGAAGCCCTAAGAAAAATGGGAAAAACAGTAATCACCATAGATTTGAACCCTCTTAGTAGAACGGCTCAATGGGCAAATATAACCATAGTTGACAACGTTGTAAGAGCGGTACCCAACATAAC
>JAEOSG010000167.1 GCA_016840485.1 Candidatus Baldrarchaeota archaeon | reverse complement strand
CTTAGAGACATATTTTACTTGATCTTTGCTAAGATCTCACTTGTTAATATTGAAGATGTTTGAAAATAGACCGATAAAATAAATATAATGCTGGAACGGTGGCTTCTTCAAGTTTTAATTCGTCTCGTATTGTTGTTTATGCCTGTATTGTGCCTATAGTATATGTTTTCTCTTTTCTTTTCCACTTGAAACAAGCTTTTAGTCGGAATATATTGTTTCGCTGAAAAACATTCACAGATATTTTCGTGGAAATATTCCTTACCAGAAAAAGAATGAAGCAAAAAATGAAGCTAGAAAAGAAGCGTATTTCAAACATTTGAATTTAAGAAAATCATATAAGTTCATTTAACCTGTATCTGTTAAATAAACTAAAGGCTATCAAAACATCTTAGCAAAGAAGATGTTATCTCTTATGAGAGTTTTTTAAGGCATTTGATAATTAAAGACGGAAAATCAGATTAAGATTTTGCTGACTAAATATTTGTTTTCATTTCAAGAGATTTATTTCGCTTTTTACACCATATATTTAAGTGTCAGCTTTCTGCACTAAGTATTACGTAGCCTTTTTCCATTAAACCTTCAAGTATTTCTTGTGTTTCTTGAAATGTTACGTTTATGCCTGCTTTTTGAAGCATCAATGTTAACTGCCACACCGACAGTTTTTTTTATCCAAGTTCGCCACTATTGTTGCCGCTGTTGCTCCCATCCACAAGACCAATGGAAGAACTTCCTCAACACTTCTATATTTCGGTGACAACTCGTAGATTGCTCCGTACTTCTGTTTAATTTCTTCATCAACCTCTTCGCCCAATTCTTCTAAAAAATCTTTAAGCAACTCATCTAGCTTCTTTCTCAGATTTTCGATAACATTTCTACAGTGAACAAGTGTCTCCGGCAACGTTAAAGTTGAATGTACTACAAACACTTTATCTGCTGTCAACCCGTAAAAAATTAGGACCCCTTCATCTAGTTCTTCCGATTCATAGTCGTTTACAGGTACATTTTTATGTTTCTTAAAGAGTTTCATAACCTTTTTCATAATTTTTTCTCGATACTAGAGTATATTAGAGCTCCATCTCTACTAATTAAAGCCCCTTTAATGGCGGATGGAAGCTGCTAAATACTTCACCAACCACTTTCTCCATATTAAATAACATTTTAAACAACGCAGTCACACGAAGGACAACAACATCAAACCCGACTTAAATATGAAACAATGCAGTCACAGTTTTAATAAGCAGTTTAAATCATTTAAATAAATATCAAAATGCATTAAATAAATGGTTCATGTTCTAAATAAATTTTTAGCAACCTCAACCATACAATTCACTGAACACCGTATAAATCATGAATCAACAAGCAAAATAGAGAGCAATGTTTATTTCATGAAATTCTACTTCTTGAAAAACCAACTTAACCAGTTCTTTACAATGTTTACCAGCCACCCTCACTTTCAAAACAAAATAGATTTTTCCCTTCTTTAATCCTTTCTCCTTTCAATTCCCCCATTTGAGATTTTTAATTTTGAATCGAACTCCCTATGGCACGAATGATGTCCTGATTCCCCATATGAAACTCATTATGAAGAGATAATTTACTCATCTAAAGCTCTAAATCCACGGAGAATATAATTAAAAAATTGAAGTCTACGGGTAAAAATCGATGACTAGAATAATAATTAATTGAAATACGATGAGGGCCACTAATCTAAGATATAACGAGCTATTTATGTTACGTCATATATTCACGACTATTAATATCATCCATGGTTATAATGGAATATAATTTTAGAGAGTGTCTGAAAAGTATTTTATAATAATCTGAAATGGTCAAGAGCTATTGACTGTTAGTCAATGATGTTAGAATTAAATAGGAAGCTTTATTCATAGATTGCGGTGATTTATGTGGAAGATGAAGAGTTTGAGGCCATTTCACATCCGATAAGGATAAAGATCCTCGAGATCCTCTCTAAGAAGGCTATGAGGTTCTCTGAGTTGAAGAGGGAATTGAGTATAGAGAGTAGTGGTAAACTCGATTTCCACTTGAAGAAGCTTAAGGACCTAATAACTATAGAGGATGGGAAATATGTATTAACTAGAGATGGATATGCAGCTCTCCAAGCCATATATACCATTAGGAGATATGGTTGGCAGAGGAGAGCATACATACTCAACGTCGTTATATATATCATAATCAACATATTATCCGCCTTCAAGGCATTCAACATCTGGCTATACCTAATATTTCCAGCCTCAACCATATGGATCATATTCTACAGCTACTGGTCAATAGTCAAGAGAGGCGTATTTAAGAGGATATAAGGTGGTCTGAGATGAAGCAACCAGTAATTATAGTAAATAATCTAGTGAAGAAAATCAACAATAAACTCGTATTAAATAATATTTCATTTAATGTAGAGAGACGAGAGATATTCGGCTATCTAGGCCCTAATGGAGCTGGTAAGACAACTACATTAAGAATACTATTAGGTTTAATGAAACCCACTTCAGGCAAGGCTTTGGTCCTTGGAGACGATCTTAGTAAGAATATTAATTTAAGAAGGAAAGTAGGGGTCGTCTTAGAGAATGATGGATTATATAATAAACTTACAGCTTATGAAAACCTAGACTTCTATAGCCGGATATATGGAGTTTCAAATGATAGCGAGAGGAACAGGAAGATTAAGGAGTTATTAGATTTAGTAGGATTATATGACGAGAAGGATAAGAAGGTAGGATATTATTCTAGGGGGATGAGAAGGAGATTAGCTATTGCCAGAGCATTAATACACGACCCTGAAATCGTATTTATGGATGAACCTACATCCGGCCTAGACCCTGAAGCAAAAATTACAATAAGAAATTTAATATCCCAATTAGCTAAAGAGAGAGACGCAACCATATTCCTAATATCACATGATCTTGACGAAGTTGAGAGACTATGCTCAAGAGTAGCTATTTTAGTAAATGGAAGAATCGCCGCATTAAATACTACAAGAAAACTAATACATAGTCTCGAAAGAAAATCTATAGAAATCACCTTCAAGAATATGGAAGATGCTATGGAAGCTGCTAAATACTTAGATAACAAAAGAATTCTATATAATCTACATGGAAACTCTATAAGAATATTCTATCAAGATAGCAACATATCTAGAATTCTAAAACCTCTAGCGATAATGGGGCTAAAGATCATCGATATAAAAAGAAATGAAGAAAGCCTCTACAACGTCTATCTTAAGATTGTAAGAGGTGGTAAATATGAACCACATATCTACCCTAATTAAAAAAGAGTTTATAGAAGCTATTAGAGATAGAAGCTTAGGGACATCACTATTTAGCACACTGCTATTCACAGGAATTTTCCTATTCACCACCAGAGAAAAACCAACATACCTAATAAACACATTCATACCATACATACCCTTAATCATCGGGTTAACGGTGGGATTCAGCCTAAGCAACAGCATTGTTAAGGAAAAGAAAGAAGGAATTATAGAAACAATACTATGTAGCCCTATAAAATTAAAGGAACTATGGCTTGGAAAAACGTTAAGCATCTCAATAATATCAGCAGCAATCACAACCTTAACAACACATATAATATTGATATTTAATAACTATGAACCCAACCACACCACAATATTCTACACACTATTTACAGTACCATTATTCATACTAGCATGCATAGGATTATTAAGCTTCATATACTTCTACCTAGGGATGAAACAAATACAGACAATCAACTACATATTATTCATAAGCATCTTCCTAATACTATTCACAATCTTAAAAATCGACATCACACCAGAAATTACATGGAAAACCACCAGTATAATAACATCATTCTCAGCAACCACACTCACAATAACATCCTACATGATCAACCACACCAACATAGAAAGGATAGTACTTACAGTCGAATAAATCTGAAAAACCTCTAAACACAGCAAAATTCCATTGAATAGAAACAAACTCAAGGCCACATTTATATCAGCATGGAACAAACAGCGAATAACATAGAACGTTATAAGATGTCATTGTAACTTTTTACATTTATTTAAGTAAATTGTGATGCAAACATTTAAATCACAGCAGATAAGAACAATGTAGAATTTTTATTTGATTCTACCTGATTAACCTACGATTCTAAGATATAGTAAAATTTTAAAAAATTTGAAGGTTACGCAATAATAGTGATCAACTTGGAAGCAGCAAAAACCCTTAGAATTCTATGGTTAACATTCATACTCTCTGCAACCATAGTTTACTTTGTCCTTGGATGGTGGTTCTTAATCATAATTACACTCCTAGGATTACTTGTTTGGTGGCTAATGAACAAAATAACGCTATCCGAAAAAACTTTTGAAATATGGTTTAGGTTATTCAAATATTTTTTCAAAGGAGAACACTTTTTACTAAAAGGTAAAATGCCAGAAAAACTAGCATGGAAAGAAGTTTTATTCACCGAAAGTATAGACAAATCATTTCTACCAGTACTTTTCATGTTCGGTATAATAAACTACGCATTTAGATATCTAAATATCCAAACCCCCAGAACAAGCATTAAAAGGCCCACTAATAATACTATTAGGATTCTCAACCGTTGTAGTCTTCATAGCCCCATACCTCTGGGTTCTCATAGACAGTAAATGGTTTTTCTACGATAAAAAATCAAATAAAATAATAAATGTAGGGGAACAACTCCTAATATACTTTAGAGGCATCGCAGGAGCAACCATAATATTAAGCCTAATAGCAACAATAGTCAGAAGATTCGGCATATACAACACCGTAATTTTTCTCATTGTAAGCTTTATAATAGGAGGAGTCCCCATATTCCTCACAATAATACTCTACATCAAATACTTCCACTACAAATTCGTAAAAAACTACGACAACACCTATTAAACAAAAAACTACCAATCTTAGAAATACAAACACAACCAGCAAAAATAACCTGCCCATACTGCGGAGCAAGAAACCCCCTAAAAGCAAAATTCTGCATAAAATGCGGAGCATCACTAGAATACGAACCCATATAACCCCCACATTAGAATTTTCTAATTTTGAATCAATATCACCGAGACTATGTAAAGCTGTAGCTAAACGTCCTTTTTTAATACTAGGTTATATATGAGGCCGTAGGCCATGAGGTAGGCTAGATAGGCCCAGAACCAAATGGAACCGTAAGCTATTGTTAAAACTATGAAAATGCTGCCTATAAAAGTGGCAGCAATAAGCACTACAAGATCCTTATTTTCGTCTTCTCCTCCTTCTCGGTTCTTCACGATACGCATTTTCGATTCCCCACCCCAGTAAAATTATTACAAATAATCCTAACGCAACTGGAAGAACAATCTTTCAATTCCCTATTGGGATTTTCTAGTTTTGAATCACTTTTGAAAAACATTGCTGAACAACTCATGGAAGGATTCAACTTTCAATTCCCTATTGGGATTTTCTAGTTTTGAATCGAGAGGGATAAGGGGATTGGGACCCCCCGGTAAAGAT
>JAEOSG010000166.1 GCA_016840485.1 Candidatus Baldrarchaeota archaeon | reverse complement strand
CAGCATTATGTTTAAAAAAAATAGCAGGTAATGAATGAGACAATGTAAAAGAGAGGAGACGGCACGTCATATAACACAGTGTTTGTGGGAAACTTCGCTTCCCCAAATCCGCCTTCGGCGGACTTCACAAACACCGATCCCGTTGTGCGTCATATTACTAGGCGATTTTAGAAAGTTACTAAATAGGATATGATTTATGGCTATATACTGGTGCAAAAATTGCCAAGTTCCACTATTAAAATCCCGCTGTTGTCTTTGTGGTGGTGAAGCCGAATATTGTGGAAGCGATGCCCGATTCATTTTTGAGCCTGAGCGCAGTCTTTTGGAATCTAGACTATTAATCAAATTGCCAGAATGCATTTTATACAATGCACGCAGAGTCATCTATAAAGGGAAGACATACATCTGGTTTACTGTTAAGGATGGTAAAGTCTCTCTACGGCTTGATAAACGATATGAGTTCAAAGAAGATGATGGAGAACATATGGATGGTTTTATTGAGCGCACAATTCGTGCTAACGATTTATATATTAACGAGTTGGTCATGGAGTCACAGAATTTCATCATAGAAATGTTAAAACAATTCTCAAGCATTGTAAAAAATGTGACGGTAGCGTTTTCTGGAGGAAAAGACAGTATCGTAGTAGCCGACTTGGTAGCAAAAACCATGGAGACAGGATATGTTTTGTTTTTTGCAGATACGAGTCTTGAATTACCAGACACTTATGATTTCATAGATGAAATGGCAAGAGATATGAAAGTAGAATTGAAAACCGCTAAGCCTGACATTGATTTCATAGAAATGTGCCGGAAACTTGAGCCACCTAGTAAAATAATGCGGTGGTGTTGTACACTTTTGAAAGCAAATGCCGCAAATAAGCTGGTAACGACTTTTGGGACCCCAGTTCTCAACTTTGATGGGATCCGTGCAGTAGAGTCACGTGCCAGAGCTGAGTATCCCCGTGTTTATGACAACCGAAAGATTCAGGGGCAAATAACGGCTAGACCAATCTTGCATTGGCCTACGCTTGCGGTTTGGCTTTACATATTTCGAGAGAAACTTCCATTTAACAAAGCTTATAGAAATGGGTTCTCAAGAGTTGGATGCGGAATTTGCCCCTATAACTCTACATATGATGAAGTCATACTCAGGGAATTCTATGTAAATCAGCAGAATAATAGTAAATACTGGCAGTTATGGCAAGAGAAATGGGATGCTTTTATGCAGATCATTTATGATTTTGCCGAGAGTCATGCAAAATGCGATGGTAAAAAGTTTTTTGAACAAGGGTACTGGAAAAGACGAAAACCAAATCGAACTTATAATAAAGCCGTCGTTCGTAAACGTAGCAATGATTACTGCTCCTATACATTTATAAATGGTATTCCAATGTATTTGCCTGAGTTTTTGAAACCAATTACCAATATTCGAATTTCTACAGCTACAAACTGGTTTAGGAGTTGCAAACAAAATCCAGGTATTATAGCGGGTACACTTGGCGGACGAGAATTATTAGTCTCCGGGGACTTTGACTTGTCTTTAATTGAGCAGCAAATTATAAGAGCTATCAATTGCGTTGGGTGTGGAGCATGTACTTATTTATGTCCCGTAAATGCTATTGAAATTAAAAACGAGAAAATCGCAATTGACCAAGAGAAGTGCCAAAAATGTGGAAAATGTATAAAAATTAAAACCTGTTTAGCACTTTCTTATAAAAGCAACAAGAATACTATAGTAAATGCGGAGGCTAAATATCATGGCTAAGGCAAGTAGGGAGTTGAGACTTTTTTATAGCGTTTTTAAGGATCTTCGTACTAGTACAAAAGCAGAAGTAGTCGACATAGGTGTAACAGAAGAAGAATTATCTTTACGTCCCGTTGTGTCTCTTAGTGATACCTCGAGCGTTTCACTTCTAGAGACTTATGGCCGTCAGTTAGGTCGAAAAGCAGAAGATCGTGAAATATGGGGACAAGTGCTGAGTATAGATGAGGATGCTGATTACGGTTTTGATATAAAGCTATCGTATTTCTTAGATGGTATCCAGCGGACAAGTTGGGTTGCCAATGTACCTGTGTTAAAAACGGGAGAACGGGTTCCTGTTAGCGTAGGTCAAGTGGCTGCAGCTATTCTACATCGGGAGAATCGCCATTTAAAAATAATTAGAAAGTATGTCAGGAATAATTTTTCTGTGTTTTTACCTTTCGAATTTATGGGAGAGGTCACAGATATTGAAGCAGTGAGGAAATGGGTCGCAAAAGGTATGCCAACTATTGGTAATCTAAAGTGGAGGGACACTAGTTACGATCCGGCTCCTGTTAGAGAAGGTGGAAAAGTAGTATATGACGAAAAGGGAAATGAAAAACATGACCGAATACCCACCCGTGAACTCAGGAAAAATTTAACTGATATAAACTTCTTTAGAAATCTTTCTAGAAGATGGAACCGTCGTCATAGAGCGATTCTTGAACAAGAACTCCACGATGATTTCGCACGAGATTTTTCATGTAAGAAAGCTAAAGAAAAAGAACATAATTTTTTGGTTATTGACGGCGTTATTACAGATGTGCGTGGGCCCGTTCTTCAATTTGCAATTGGTATTAGTAAAAGTTTTAATACACGGTTTCTCAATACTAAAGAACATAACAAAGTACTGCAACTTAAACAATTCCAGCGTTCTCCTGTCTTTTTGTTGCATTCTCCGCCAGACGAAAGTTCACTAGAGTCAGGAACTTCTGCAGATGACATTGTTAGGTTTAGCGGCAAGCGAGCTTCATGGTATGTGAGGCTTAGAACCGTTAAATATAGTTCACCTACCTATGGATTAGTTCGCATTGAACTTCTCCCAGATGTTCTTCCGAATAAGGGTTCTGCAGATTTATGGGGTGAAGAGGATACCCGCTTTGTAGATGCTATCACACAAGCTGTAATTCGCGAAAGGTTGCCAACGAGCTTTCCTGACAAACGCTGGCATAATCTATTATATCCCATATTTATGTGTGAGGAATATCTTAGAAGCATGATTTATCCTCACACCACGGTGAAATATATTTCAGTCACTCCGGAGGTGTAAAATGGCTATAAAACTTCTGGGAAAAGTGTGCGCTACAAGGAATGCACCAACAAATACCACTGAATTTAAATTTTGGTTGGCCGAAAATGCTGAAGAGTTGCAGATTGGAGACATTGTTGTTGCCGAAGAGGGCAGTGAGAAAATTTATGGCCTTGTTAGTCAAATGCAATATTATACCGATGCTGAAAGTGCGTTTGCTGAGTTCTTCAGCCATGATTTCGGTCAACCGCAAACCGTCCCTCCCACTGAACGTACAAGTGTAGAGCTGGTTACGGCCGAGGTAATCGGCAGTAATTCCCAGCGTATTCGCCCAGCACGTGGGGGGATTGTCCGTTTTGCTACTTCCTCTGAAATTAGAGAAGCATATAACATGGATCAAATCGACGACCCAGTGGTATGCGGGATTGTTCGCAATGGGCCAGATCCCGAAAATATTGTCAATGCTGTACTTAGTGAGAAATTTCTGTTGGGACCGGAGGGTGCTCATATAAATATCTCAGGGGCATCTGGACTTGCGACGAAAACCTCTGCAGCTATTTTTCTCATTCAATCCTTACTAAGCCGTGCAAAGCAGGAGAAACGTAAAGTTGCAGTAGTAGCTTTTAACCTAAAGAGTGAGGATTTGCTTTTCTTGGAGAGAAATAGGAATGAAGTTCAAGATATTATAGACCTCCTGCCTTTGGAGAAGAGGCAGCTCTACCAGGAGATTCAAAATGCTGGTGTTAATTTGACATTTGATGAAGATCAGTTGCGATATTTTGCTCCGGCTATGAAGTACGATCTTCACCGTCCAGATAGTCTTAGACAAGATGGGAAAATGGAAGTTTTTTACTGGACTTATGGGAATGTAGTCGATCCCAGCTGCCCAATAAAATTATATAATCTTATTGATCCTGAAGACTTGGATGAGCGCACCTACGGTGTTCTTGGAACTGTAGAAGACCATTCTGAAAAAGAAGGATTAGAAAGCTTTAGCGATGTAATAGATTACCTTGAGAAGGCACTCTCTTCTACTTCCACTTCTAAGTATGGGACTTGGTATGGACATCATGGAGCAACGGTTGCGAAAGTCTTGAGACTTCTTCGCGTAACCACCCAAGACCGTTTACGTGGACTCTTCTCTTATGATAGCCCACACGGGAAAGACCTACCCATCGAGAAACTCAAAAGCGGTGACCTTTGGGTCATCGACATACAAGGGCTTAACGATAAAGGTAAACGCATCGTCTTCTATAATGTTATTGACCGTTTAGCAAGAATTTTGGAAGAAGATAAAGTTAAGTCACAGCAACAGCGACGATTCGACAGCATAATGGTTTTTGTTGATGAACTTAATAAATTTGCTCCAAGTCGCTCAATAGATTCACCGCTAAAACAAAGGATAGTTGATATTGCAGCTCGTGGCCGAAGTATTGGCCTGGTTCTTATTGGAGCACAACAATTTGCTTCAGGGGTTGAAAGAGAGGTCTATGGGAATACCGCAACTCAACTGGTCGGACGTAGCGAAGTCGCTGAACTTCGAGATTCTACATATGCTTGGATATCAAGGGATCTACAATACTTAGTGGCATCTCTGCCGAAGGGTAAACTATTACTCCGTCACTCATTGTTTACACGCCCTCTTATTATAGAGTTTCCGCGGCCAATTTTTACTTATACAGAAAGCGACATAGACAGACTTTTGAGTGAAGCGGCAGCTAGAGAAGAAAAGATTGAGCAATTCCAAAGAAGAAAGGGAGAGAGAATATTTGATAGTCTTGTTGAATTGGTTAAATCCAAAAATCTCACGAGTATCAAAATATATAATGAGTGCCAGGATCTGCGTAGATTGGGCATAGGAAAACAAGCATTTGAGAGATGGTTTAAACACTGGATGTCCAAGAAAGCATATGAAAAAGGCCACAGCGGCGAGAGAAATGCATTCAATATTACTATGCAATTTTTAAAAAAACATGAATAGAACCAATGTCTTCTTTATAAAATGGGAATCCTGCTTTTCCCATCATTCTAAGAATAATTTGTCTACTTTAGTAATGTACAAGAAAGTACTTTATACATCAAAGGTTCTTGATAACAAGAACAGTTTATGTAATACGACGCACAACACAGCATAAAAGGTTCGTGTCTTGCACTCACCCAAATTTTTGCTTTGCAAAAACTTCTTTTATCCCCAGAACGTTATCCCTCAAGTGTGTTTTCTCACCTTTTAGGTGAGTGGATGTTAAGGGTTTTCTTTCAGAACAATCGCGGATTTTGGAAAGCAACAAATATTGTCACTATTAGTCAATTATTGTAACCTCTATATTCTATCTATAAATCCAGTTGGGCGTAGGGGCACCTCCTCCGGGTGCATTTTGAAAATCATTTTTATCATTGGTGCATGGAGGTATTTGTAATCCTGGGGGGAATGCACCAGGGACGACTCCTGCAACTCCTTGTCCAACCCAGACAGGGTTTCTTA
>JAEOSG010000165.1 GCA_016840485.1 Candidatus Baldrarchaeota archaeon | reverse complement strand
TCTCAAGACACTCGACAATTATCATAATTTTGAATGAAATGTTATCTCTATTTTTGATAACAATAAAATCGTTATCTTCCGTCACCAAAACATCAGCTTTCACAACTTCCACAAAGGCTGCCACAACCAGATCTCCATTGCTTAAACCAAATTTCCTATATATTTAATCCACTATCTCTTTAGGAAATTCCCATGTATAAATTTTAACATTTGGCAAAAAGAGAAAACGAATAAAACTGGTTTTTCTTAGAATCAGGTATTTTCCAGCAAATAAACACTTCACTAAGCCACTCCAAAACGAAAAGAATCACGTAACCACCATCAAAAATTCAGTCTCACTCCTCCACTAATCAATTAACCGTTACCACTTAATGCATTTCGAGTTTAAGGCAACATAACATCACTTGCTCTGCTAAAACCTACGATTGTCGAATAATATACACGAAATTTTAAGTATACATTTTATTAAAGTTTATACTATGTCAAAAGCGTTATCTGTTAAATTAGACGAAGAAAAATTAAAGATCATAGATGAAATAGCTAAAGAAGAGAAAAGCGATAGATCAAGCGTTACAAGAAAACTTTTAGAGTTGGGCATAAAGCAATGGATGACCGAAAAAGCAATTCAACTAGTTCTATCAGGTAAGGCCTCCATTTGGAAAGCAGCTCAAGTCGCACAAGTCTCACTAAGAGAGTTCCTAGACATTCTACATGAAAGAAAAATTAGCTGGATCAAAATTTCACCTGAAGAGATAGAAAGGGAACTAAAATGGATAACAAAGAAAAAAGACTAATCTTTATCTTCAATGCAACCCCACTAATCCATTTCGGCAAATCCGGATTAACATGGATGATCAAAAACTAAACGGCGAAAAATACATCCCACCAACAGTTTACAAGGAAGTCGTAGTAACCGGTAAAAACAAAGGCTTCGAAGACGCACCAATAATAGAAAACCTAATCCACAGAAAAGTAATAACCACCAAAAAACCTAAAAAAAGACATCCTCACATTCATCACAAAGGGTCAAAAGGACATTCACAAAGGAGAAGCAGAAGTCCTAGCCCTAGCAAAAGAGCTTAACGCCACAACAATAGTAGACGACCCAGTAGCCAGAAAAACAGCCGACATCTACAACACAAAAAAGGGAAGCTACACAATAATCATCAAAATGCTACTAAAAGGCCAGATCAACAAAGAAGAAGCAAAAGAAACAATAGATAAACTCATAGCCTCAGGCTGGAGATGCGACATAGACTTCTACAAACACGTCCTAAAACTTATAGAAAAACAATCAACCCAAAATTTGTAAAAATATTCCTCGATAAGCTTTCCTTCGGTGGCGAACATAATAAATAACTCTCTTTTAAAATTTAGAGAAATCAGTACTCAAGTAGTAATTTCCTGTGAAATTAACTTGGCTATATGTTTAAGCAGTTTTTCACGAGCATTAGAAATCTCAACCCCAATCAGCTTACCATCCTTACCATACTCAACCCTAACTCCCTCATCAACCTCCTCAGAATCAACAGCCACCCCCCTACCAAACGAAATATAAAGAATATCCGACTCCTCATCGTACCAAATTTTCACTTTACCCTTACCCATCTTCCAACACCCACCTTCCTATCAATTTCTCTATCAATTCTCCTACAAGGATAAACAGTAACAACCCTAATAACATTATCCTTCCTAACATAAACAACCACTAAACTAATTCTAACACTCTCCACTCCAACTTCGGAAACAGCCACAAAAGCCCTAGACAAAAGATCATAAAAAACAAACTTAGGATTAGCGACCACATTCCTAACAACATCTAAAGATAGCATTCTCTCCTCCAATTTTCTCCTTGCATGCTTACTCAACTCTATCCGCACCTCACCCAACCCAACACACCCAACAATTCTTTAACACCTAACCCCTTAAAACATAAATTATAACTAAAACCCACTTAATAAACACCACACATCTAAACATCACAACAAAACCGCTACACCCACAACTATTAATAGAAAACAAAAAACCACATAACTTGACTTGAACCGCCAAGATTTAACTACATAGAGGATTGTTTGGGTTTCTCATGGCTCTAGATGATCATCTTCGCTACCGTCGTCCCAGCAACAACCAATCCAACCTCCTCTATGATCCCATAAACTATTGTATAATTATTTGCGGGGTGATTCTCTGTTGCAGTAGGTTACAAATATCCAAATTTACAAAAATATTTTTTACAATTTCAAACTAATAACAACAGTCACGTAATTTATAAATATTGTTGAATAACGTTACTTATCCATTTAAATAACGTTCAAAGGGAAATAATTGTTCATCTTTGTTTTTGTTTAATCTTTTAACGCATTAGCTACTTAACAAATCTAGTCAGCAAGCAAATATAAGAATGTTAAAATGTTCCTCGATAAGCTTTCCTTCGGTGGCGAACATAATAAATAACAACAATTCTGGCCTTAATATCTACTTGGTAAATAACTCTATAATCTCCAACCCTAATTCGATAAAAATGTTCAACGCCCCTAAGCTTACGGCAACCTGACGGAAAAGGATCTACTGAAAGAGATTCAACAGCCTCAATAATTCTTGCAACATGTTTTGGCTCAATTCTCTCCAAATCCTTCTCAGCCGATCTTTTCCACAAAATTTTATAGGAGTCCACGACTCTTCAACCTTTTCTTAACCTCTTCAAAACTCACCGTAGGCTCATCTCTACGCTCAGCAATCACAGCTAAATCGTGAAGATCTTCTAAAAGCTCCTCAAACTCATCGATAGGAATAATAACAGCAACCTTTCCCCCCTTCTCATCCACAATATATTGCCTCTCAACCTTCCTCATAAAACCACCCCAACAAACCACAACAAACTCTAATAAACCTACTCAAAACCACACCAAATAAACATTACTACAACAACTCTGCCACAAACATATTTTACCCTAAAAAATTAATTTAATGCTCACCAATCTCATTTTTCTAAAAACCCGTAACAAAAGCAATTATGAGGTGAAGGCAGAAGGCAACAATACTTTCCTTCTTAATTTTCACACTACTAACTATCCCAAAACCCATCAAACCTCAAAAAGAGAAAAAATATAGAAGAAAACATTACAGTGAAAATAAGCTAATAGGTCTCTTACTAATCCTTGCTGTAACCTCATCAATGTCTCTATACATTAATCCACTAAACCAACAAGAAGAATCAACATACCAAAGACAAAATCTAACAAAATTCAAAGGAATCTGGCTTACTTCAAGCGAACATACAACCATAAAAGAAGACATACGAGAGGACTATCTCACCAAACCAAAAACTATGAATTTGCATTTGTAAAGTTGTTAGTTAACGTTTGTATGCCTTTTTACGTGGCAAAACTGCATATATACGAATTACATTATTTGGTTCCAACTCGAATAAAATTCTAAATTTACCAATTTTAATTCTGTAATGATTTATGTAACCTTTAAGCTTTTTAATATCTAAACCAAAAGAGAAACCCTCATCTCTAAGAATCTTTAATGCTTCAAAAATTTTCTCCCGAATTTTAAAATCTAATTTTTCAAGCCCCTTCAAGACACGCTTTTCGAGAAAAACTTGATAACGCGCGCTCTACAAACTATCGATAGAGAACAGAAAAATAAGCTACCTAACTTGATTTAAACTACAAAATTTAACTGGAAAACTGAATATGCAAACAAATCCCGATTCTTCAATATCTTGATCTCTCAAAACCATTTTAATAACATCATCACCCAAATAAAAACCTCTTTCCCTTAATTCGTAAATCAAATCCCTTATACTTCTCAATAATTCTTGCAACATGTTTTGGCTCAATTTTCTCCAAATCTTTCGCAAGCTATTTAAAGTAGTATCATGTGTCAAAATAAAACATTAAATAGTTTCCCTCAGTCTTTCTAACACAAAATTCTTTACTAGACCAAAGAAAACTAAGGATCCAAAATTTCAAACTCCAACTTCTTCCCATCAAGCAAAAGCTTCAATTTATTTAATACATCTCTCCCCAACAGTACATCTTTTTTTACATCAATAACTTCAATCATCATGCAACAAACACCTTTAATTTCTAAACCTATAAGATATGTCTTCCTTTCAACCAACTTACCATTATACCCTCTAACAGATATTGTACTCATTGGGTGAAGCCCAAGCTTACGAACCAAACTCTTAGGTATCACCGTTATATCCGCACCAGTATCTATCTTCCCCTTAACTTTAATCTTTTTATCCGATTCCGGCCTCGACACAATGACATCAATTAATGGTGCTGGTGGAAAATAAGAAACATCGTATCTAAACCTCATAAAATTCATCCCACATATTCTATTTCGGGAGAAGGTACCTCAACAACCCTTTTCCTCTTCCCTAAAAATCCTATAAACATCGGAATATAACCATACTTCTTATAAACCCTTTTAGCAAGTTCTATCTTATCTTCACCTACATCTATAACTTTTCCACCAACAACAGCAACATATTTACCCTGAAAATTCGGATCCCTAAGAAGCTTATCTTTCATCTCTTCAAAAGCTCTTTTCTCTTTTTCAAACCTATTAGAAGGAGCAGAAGCACGAGCAACAGACAGAGAATCAGAAGACCTTGAGATCCTTCGATCAAACGCGTATAAATAAGCTAGCTTAATGTCGTCAGCAATAACAGTCTTCCGACCAGCGTGATCAGCGATCTCTCTTGCTCTTCTAGCAATCTCAGCTGCAATATCCTCCATTATTTCTCTTAAAACCTCAACCGCAGATGAACTTATCCTTTTCACACCCATCTCTCTAATAATCCTATCAAGTGAAGCCAACGAAATCTTTGAATCTTTCGACATATCTACACCCCTACACACCTTAACATTCTAATTTTCCATCTATAAATATTGCCAATCAACTATCAAATAATAAAAACCACAAACACCACTCATTAAGCTAAAAATATTCTGGATAAAGCTTCAATACGCCCCTAGCAGCAATCTGCCCCTCCTTAGTCAAATAAACCTCTCCCTTACTATTAACTGCCAATTGTCCCTGCGATAATAATTTTTCTACCACAGAACTGATCTCCACCTTCACAGCCCCCTCCGGACTAACTGCACCACGAATGAAAAGTTTCCCCAACAATAATTCCTCAGGTCCAGGTTCTGGAAAATATCTTTCCCTAACATATTTCACCCTTTTTTCCAAAGGCAAAGACAACAACCTTCTCCTCTCAGTTCTAACAACATATGTTTTACCAACCTTCTCCAAAATCACCTCCCTACCACCCAAAAACCTTTGAGTATCCCTAATAATTTCCAAAGCCTTCTTAACAGTCCTCCAATTCAAACCAGTCCTCACAGCCAACTCACGAACAGTAACAGGCCCATCAGGAATATTCATCAAAAACCTAGTTAGAAAAGGATATCTATCAGACCACGGAAAAAATTATAGAGTTGCATCACTAACAAAACTCGGCGTAGCCTACATAGAAGGCAAAAACCAAATAATCACAACAAGAAAATTCTACTTCTAAATCTACCAA
>JAEOSG010000164.1 GCA_016840485.1 Candidatus Baldrarchaeota archaeon | reverse complement strand
ATAATTTACTACGGCCCAACACCGCCTGCTCCTCCTCCGCCAAATGTAATCGCCCAACCCCGAGCGGTTGTAAGTATCCTTTTAATGTTAAGCGCTTTAGCAAGCTACTTGTTTATAAGAAAAACACGTCAGTAACAACTCTAATCTACAAAAACGGTCTCTATTCCTTTTTGTTAACTGTTGCTAGCTGGTTAGCCGCGCCACAAAGCACGCCTCCACTTTCCCTTTTTTCTAGCTTGAAGAAAATAGTTTGATCGAGATTCGTAAAGTTTCCTAACCCTTAGTCATCGTTAACAGAAACATTAAGAAGATAAGTGAGTTTAGTGTTTTCTTTTTGTTTCCCATTTTATTGTTATTAAAATTGTTGTTAGGATTGTTAGTAACGCGATGTGAATGTTAAATTCATCGCGGTTGAACTGGATTTGAATTAAAGATGTATGGAGATAACAATGTTGGAAGATGGCGCGTTTAGAGGTTCAAGCGAGTCCTTTAGGAAGGGAAGTTTACAAGTTTTTTAAAGACTACATCTTTAAGGGCTTAAAGCCGATCAGAAAGCTTACTACAGGTTCGCTTGGAATGTTTGCTGATTGGACTATAAAACCAGAAGAGTTGAAAAATGTTCTTAATAGGGCCGATAGCCTTATGGGGCATGAATGGGAAGAAGCCTTTAAAGCAGAAAAGAAAAAATAGACACCTCAGAACAATTAAGGTAAACTATGGAAGTTGATCCAAAAATGTCGCCACACGCAAGTGCCTCCATTAAAGTTATTTAAACGCAACTTCAAACTAGATTTTTTATTGCAGCTAGCGTTTGTCCTTTTGCTGCCATTAACTCATATGCACTGCAAGAGTAAAGTCTGACTTATCTTGAGATAACTCGATTTTTGTTATTTTCCTCATGTTGCCGCATAGCTCGGAATCTAATTTATTTTTTATTGCCCTTGTCAAGGAAAATTCCACAATTTCATCTCTGTCGTAACGTATTGCAAAATACTTGAGATTTATTTCCGTGTCAGGTTCACTTTTGTTTGAAAGCTGACTTATTCCCAAACTGTAAGCTACTTTATTTGTTATGATATCTACATCTAATTGCGGGATATCTCTCACTTTACCCAATTTTTTGTAGCAAATTTTTCTCACCTTAATTGTCCCGTTATTCGCAATCAACTTATATAGTTGCACATCACCCCCCAGAATCCTATAAATACTAGAATAAACTTTTGACAAGAAGCTACCAGACAATTTTTCACTCCAATAATTAATCCATTTGTTGAAAGTCATAACAGGTAGGCTTTGGTCTAGAACATACATTTTATCTTTAATTTCAATTGCCGCTGCAACATGCTGTGGAATTGTAATAAAATAGATACTATTTCTTAATCCATAAGAGCTTATTAGTAATGTTGCGGTAAGTTTAGCGTAATCCCTACAAACAGCTAATCGATATTGCAGAATTTTTCTTATTGGCAAGCTTGACTTAAAAGCGTCCGCGAATTTAAATTCTGGCAGAGAAGCTTTGAGGCATCTATATTTTAACATTCCATAAAGCAAAAGAGAAAAAATACTCCCAAAAATAATTGAAAGCCCCACGCTTCTTATGATTATTGAGGTATTAGCTACATATACAAATACCACAATGGCGACAATAACCTCGCTAATTAAAATTAAAGCTCCGATGAAAAACGTCATAAAGTCACCAAGAAAGAGCCAAAAGATTATTATTATCAGAGGAATCATCCATAAATTCTGCGGAAGAACAAAGAAAAATGCAATGGCAGAGAGTATATAAAGCAAAGTAAACATTTCAGCTCTTTCATGCCAATATTGAAGATTTCTCTCCTGCCATTCAACAATATTCGTGAGAGTTTCTTTGTAAGAATCACCAATTAATTTTTTTGATAGTTCTTTTGTTTCCTCACATTCCAAGTCCTCTTTTGATGGTAAAAACTGACTATATGACACCTGTCTCGAAAACCACCATCTGATATTTCTTAAGGCTACTTTTAACCTTTCACCCATATCTTCATCAATCATAAAATAAACAGCCTTTGTTTATTTTGTTTTACTCCTCCTCAACCAGCTAATTGTAGGCTATCTCTTTATGGGGCGTATCGCTATGATTCAAATTTGTCTATGGCAACAGAAACAAATGAGTGTGAAGGCAAAACTTGACGCCTTAGTGGCGCAAATGATACATTAACAAAAACATAAGACGCAGGGGAGAGATAGAGAAGCTTTAGCAAAATGAATAGCTTGTGTTTTGTTATGTCTCCTAACAAAACAAAAATAGTTCACATTTGAATTATGGCTCCATGTTCTCAAACTCAAACTTTAGCTTATACCGTTTCAATTTGATGCGAGGGGTTGATTTTACAGCATATTTTATTCTGTCGTCAAAATCATTAGCCACTATTATTCCTCTTATATTGCTATTTTTCGCAAGGTTTTCTTTTACCCAACCTATATATGCAGAGATCTGACCAAATGTAGAAATGTCTGCAACACCAGCCTTAAGTTCCACTACAACAAAATTACCTTTAGGATCTTTGGCAAGAATGTCTATTCGCATTCTTCCGCCTTCTATAGGGTATTCTTCACCTGTTCTTTCCTGATCTTGATATAGTTTCAGACCTGGCTCCAAAGAGTTCAGCTTCGCGGCCAAATATTTCCTCAGATCCCTTTCAACACTTACAGAAGTTGGTATGATTGGTTGTTCTTCAAGCAATGTTTCTCCATAACTTTCTGTAATGAAAGCATATGCGAAAGACGATTTAAGTTGTGAAGGTATAATTGGGTCTCCAGTGTCGATATCTCTAAAGATCTGTAAATCAAGTGGACTAACAGGGTCTACAGCTGAGAATTTAAACCATGTATATGATTTGAAGTCTTCTGTCGGAAAGTCTTCCTCTCCGGGATTCGTAAAATCTGGATCAGGCGTCTTGGTCGGTATATCGCTCACACGTATTTCACTAACAAATCCAACATATTCTACGAGTCCGCTTCCTCCCATTTTCTTGCTCATGTAAAAGTAAATTGGAAACTTCCTGTGAGTTTTTATGTGCTCTAATATTGTTTCACGCCACTGTTCCCTAATTCTGAAATTCCAAGATGACCACACAAATCCTTTATTTTGGATAAAAGCTCTTAGCGACTCAACGTAATCATAACGCGTAGAACCAACCAAAACCAAATTATCTCGTATTTGTTCCCTCTGCAATTCAAAATCTCCTCGACGTAGCTATTTTTAGGTTTCAGGAAAGCGTTTAATAAACCTTCTGTTAGTCGCTGTTAATAGAACATCCAAATGTGTTGCCTATTTCTAGCTTTTTCTTTAGTCTTAAATATGAAACGATTATGATTAATGAATTGGTGTTTAATCATGTCTTTCGTGGCGATTGATTCCGGCGATTTTATTCGAAAAGGTACTCGTGGTGCCTTTAAAGCTTGCACTGGAGTTGCTTTGACAATTGATAAGGTTGATGCGTTTGAATCGGCTTATTTTGATCTTCTTGAGAAGCTTTGCAAAAAGTACGGTATTGTAAGGAAGAAATTGGTTTACAAGGCTTATGATGTCCTTTCGGCGTTATCGCTTAAGGATGGCATATCCTTTCTGAATGAGTTGTTTGATGGTCTTTCTGATAGGTTTGTGAACGTTGATTATTATTACTCTTATTTGTTTACGAACAAGGTGCCTGTGGTGAAGTTTTATGGGGCCGATAAAAGTGGCGTTGAGGAGATGAAGCCTGTTGAGTTTTTGAATAAGCTTAGTTCAAGTTACCCTCACTGTTGTGCTTGGAAATATGTCTATGATCATTCTGATGCAAATGTCAGTTTTCATTTGGATCATTTTGAAGGTGAAGTTACGCTTGGGTGGGAACTTATCAAGGATAGGGATTTAAATGTGTATTTTGCGGGTGATGAAATGTATCCTTTTCTGGCTATGGCAGATATTGCTGTTGAGCTTTTGGATCGTAGATTGTATCTTTCTAAGGCTTCCCTTTTTCCAAAGAATATTAGTTCTTGCTTTAGGGAATTAGGCGATAAGCTTCGAGTTAGTTTCTTGGGACAAAAGTATTTGAAGTATATCACACCTATAAAGAAGCAGAAAATTGATACATTGCCTAAACTAAAACGCCCATTGATTTTTATTCTTAAGGAATATCCTCCGGGTTTCAAGGATGAAAGTCAGCTTGTTCGCGATTCTCCTTTATGGGGTCGTATTTGTGAGTTTGCATACAATAGGAAAGGAACTGTGAAGTTTGTTGATCCAAATTCTAGGGAGGATCGTCGTTTGCTTTTGACGGGTGGAATTGCTATCTGCATAGGAGCAGAAGGTGTGAAGGTTGCAAAATATTTGCGGAATTTGGGTGTAGATATCGAAATTGTTAAGGCTTCAACTTTGGTTTCCAAAAAATAGTTTGATTTTAACTATTGCGCGAATGGATATGCCCTCTGGTCTGAGAGCACATCCGCACTAGTAAACAAGTGGAAAACATTATTTAAGATTTATGGAAGATTAATTCACTGCTTTATGTGTTTTTGTATTATGAACCAGTATGTTAGTAGGTCTTTTTCTTTGGTTTTGTAATCTGGGAATTTTTTTGTTATTATTCTCCAGAATTTTTCGTTGTGTTTTCTTTCTATGGCGTGGGTTATTTCGTGGTAGATTATGTATTCGATTAGGTTTTGTGGTAGGTGTTTTAGTAGTGTGTTGATGGTTAGGTTTCCGTTTTTGCTGTGGCTTGCCCATTTTGTTTTCATTTTGCGGTAGAGAATTTTGTTTATGTGGGTGTTGAGTTCTTTTTGGTAGTTTTGGGCAAGGGTGTTGACGATTTGTTTTAGTTGTTTTTCTGTTCTGTTTTGGATTATTGTTTTGGTTTTTGCTTGTTCGAGGGCTTCTTGGATTGTTTGTTGTTTGCGTTTTATCCATTTTTGGTATTTTTGAAGGATTTGTTCTGGGCTTTTGTGGGTTTTTGGCAGTATAAGCGTTAGGGTGCCTGTTTTGTATTCGAGTCTGGGGTGTTTTATGTTGCGGTAGATTATTGTGTATTCTGGGTTTGGTTTATCCATAGGTTTTCACGCTTTCGAGTATTTTTTGGTAGAGTTGTTCGAGGTCTGGGAGGGTTAGGTTGTGTTGTTTGATGTATTTTCTTAGGTATTTGCGGGTTTGGCGTTCTATGGTTTTTCTTGTGGTTTGTTGGGTTTGCCAGCCTTTGAACATGTGGGGTTTTAGTAGTGTGGTGAGTTCTTTTGCGTCTTGGGTTAGGTTTTTGTCGGTGCCGAGGGTGTTTTCTAAGTTTAGGAGTATGGAGTATTGGAGGTTTGTGAAGCCTAATTGGTTTTGGCGGCTTTGGAGTTTTTGGATTTGGTTTATGATTTGGGCGGCTTCTTTGTAGATTTTGTCGTAGTCTTTGGTTTTTTCTTTCCAGAGTTTTAGGATGCGTTCGACTTTTTCTGTTAGGGTTTCGTATATGGGGTTTTTTGTTTTGTCTGCTATGACGAAGCGGTTTAGTGTGAAGAGGATGTTTGCGGCTTTTTCTTCTTTTGTTTTTAGTTTTTCTTGGAGGTTTTTGAGG
>JAEOSG010000053.1 GCA_016840485.1 Candidatus Baldrarchaeota archaeon | reverse complement strand
GAACCCAGCGCCTAACAATATATCTTCAGCAATGCTCCAGTCACCTGGATAATTGCCTATGCATGGGTTGTGCCAGTATGCGTTAGCTGGAGGAATGCACATGTCCAGCCTTACATTGATGAACTCGTACTGGGCTGCCAGCCATTCATCTTTGAACCCTGCGACAATAACCTCTAAGGCCATTCTGAACTGGCTTAGGTTGAGCGGGTAAAGCTCGAAGCCAGGGGTTCTACCGTGATAGTTCCAATAAGCCCCAGAACTCTCCGGAGTCACAGGCCTACAGTTTGGCGCAATATAGCACATGTGATAGCCTGGATTCATGCTAATGTTCCAGTAGTAGGGATCACTTGTCAACTCTCGAACGTCGCCTGGATCAATGGCTCCTACAAAGTTGTCAATCTCGCCTGCCCTAGCCTTCTCCATCGCAGTGGCCCTTGGATAAGATATAACAAAGTTCAAGTTATCCAATCGTGGAAAATCCCATTCTTCTGGTGTTGACACTGCCACAGGAATCACTGTTGCGATCATTGAAAGCAATAGAACCCAAACAAAAGCACTTAACATCTTATTTCGATGCATTTTTCTCTCTCCTTTTCTCCTTTTAGGCAATAACTAAATTGAAGATTCTCGTTTAAAAATCTTATGGAATATTCTTCCATCGCATAGTTAGACTTAAAACTTAAATATTCAACAAGCCTTTCACATCTAGGTGGCGCCACTAATGACATTAAGAACATACATAATAAAAAGGGTTGTTATTGGAATAAGTATATTGTGGATAGTAGCAACACTAAACTTTGTCATCTTCAGCATGCAAACAGGAAACCCTGTGGCTTACATGCTAGACCCAAAAATGGATCCCGTTCAAAGAGAGATGCTACTCGATGCTTATGGATGGAATGACCCATGGATCATAAAATACCTTAAGTACCTTAGAAACATGTTCACGTTTGGAATAGTATACCCTTACTTTGGGAAATCAATTGTCTTAGACAAAGGCGAGTTTATTGCACACGCCATGGTACCCCGTCTCATCGTCACAATAATGCTTCTTGGATCAGCATTAATAGGAAGAATAATTGTAGGCGTACCTTTAGGCATCCTCTCAGCCTCCAAAAGGGGAGGCAAACTAGATGTTACAGCCGTGGGCATTTCCCTCTTGACATGGGGCGTCCCACCATTTTTCATTCAATTACTCGCCATACTCTTTTTCGGGAGATATTTGAGAGATATATACGGCATAAAGATTTTTTCAACAACGTTTAACCCTCCACCATACACAGGAGACCTTTCTTGGCTTCTAGCAGGCCTACAGCAGCTCCTTTTACCCATCCTAACTTTGGTTTTAGCCGGGTTCGGATCATGGGTTTTATATACTAGAAACCTTCTTATCGATGCTCTCACACAAGACTTCGTGCTCACAGCACGTGCAAAAGGGCTAAGTGAGAGGGCAGTATTATACAAACACGCTTTCAAAAGCATTCTTCCACCGATCTCAACCATGGTAACCCTATCAATACCAGGAATTATAACAGGTGCTATCATAACGGAATCATTATTTGGCATAAACGGAATTGGCAGTTGGTACATGTCAGCACTGAGTTACGACACAGCCGATTATGGTATCGCCCAAGCTGTACTCTTCATATTTGCCGCTTTAGTGATATTAAGTAACCTTATAGCAGATATCTTATATGGTATTCTAGACCCAAGAATACGCGTAGGTATGAGAAGGTGAGCAAATGAAAAACAAAGCTGTGAAAGACTTGATCCATGAAAAACGTCCCATACAGGTTCTCATAAGCACCATTCTATTAATTATCAGTGCAATATTCTCAGCTTGGATTACAATACCCAACTTAACCCCCGTATTTAAATTTACAGGAATTGTCGAATTAGCGATAACATCAATACTCCTTGTATGCAGCTACCTAATGTTTCAAAGAGACAAATTAGAAACGGGAACGCTCATAACAACGGGATTAGGCCTTCTGATAACACTTTATTCTCTATCAGTCAAAGCAACCGACTTGGCACTTCTATTTAGAGGCATTATTCCTTTGTTAGTAGGCCTCGCAAGTTTTAGAATGATGAAGGAAACCAGAAGGAAAGTATGGCTGGCGAAAATCAGAGGATTCTGGTTTGAATTCTCTCACAACAAAATAGGATTAATAGGTTTAGTAATGTTACTGATTTTTATTTTTGTAGCAATTTTTCAAGACCCAGTAGCAGCACTTTCTTACCCGGATCCTGAAGCAAGAAGCTTGGCTGAAAACTTTGCAAGGCCTAGCTGGATAGGAATATTCGACCCCTCTTGCCGCAACCTTCCTCCAACACTAAACTACACTCTTGACTGGGAACCACAATCCATACCGGAGAACGTCACTATCAAGCGTGAGGGCGATATTTGGTTCATACGCTACAATGGAACTGGCGCACAAGTGATCGTCATTGCTATGAATGCAACAATGTATTACCCATATGACCCACCTTACAGATTCTATTATAGGTTTATTTGGGGGGCCAGCCCAGGTTTTGTAGCTGGTAGAGCAACAGCAAGCTACTCGCTTGAAATCAACTTAACGACCCCTGAAGGAAAAGTTTATCCAATCTGGGATCAACACTGGGAGAAATACAAGGCAACAGACTGTTATATATATGGTAGACTTTTAAACGGCACCTACGTCAAATATCCTGGAGGACCAGAGTACCAAAAATACTTTGAACACCAAGAAAAGCCTTGGCTACCAAAACTTTATGACAGACCTGGATACGGCATATACTCTGCCTACTATGGAGGAGAAATTCCCAGATGGAAATCAACAGTGACAAACACGTCAGTTGTATACACTACAACACGTTATCCTCCAATAAGACTAGGGTTTAAAGAGCAACACACCCGAGAAATGACACAAGCTCTATTCTATCCGAGTGGCAATTTTACATTTCAACTCTACGTAACAATCGTCCCTACTCAAGAAAATGCAACATGCGAGGTAAGAATCTCACAATTTAGAGTCGACGTTCCAGGACTGGTCTGGGGCTTGCTGGGAACAGACTACTTAGGTAGGGACTGCTGGTCACGGTTAGTTTATGGAGCCAGAATTTCATTGGCTGTAGGGCTTTCCGCTTCCATAATCGCAACATCTATAGGCATATTTATCGGTTTGGCCGCCGGATACATAGGTGGCATTGTTGACGAAGCAGCAATGCGACTGGTAGATATACTGCTTTGTCTACCTGTTTTGCCAATATTAATGGTAATGGTAACATTTTTCGGCAGAAGCATTATGTACATAATCCTTATCATAGCAATTTTCGGTTGGCAAGGCTTATCAAGGCTTATCAGATCTATGGTCCTTTCCATAAGAGAAGCACCATTCATTGAGTGTGCAAGAGCCTCAGGCGGCACCACTGGCTATATCATGGCAAAACATCTCTTACCAAACGTCTTACCAATAGCACTCGCAGATTTTATCCTCGCTGTGCCTGGAGCAATAATACTAGAAGCTGCACTTAGTTTTATAGGGTTTGGAGACCCAACAACCCCAACATGGGGAAGAGAATACTCTATAATGCAAGAACTAGGTGCCGTGTTCCAAGTGGGACCGGGAATAATATGGTGGTGGTTCATCCCACCAGGCCTATGTATAACACTCCTCTGCGTAGCCTTCGTATTTATCGGACACGCCGTTGATGAAATCGTTAACCCGAGGTTGAGGAGAAGACGATAAATGCCATTTCTAGAAGTTAAAAACCTAACAATGCACTATGAAACATTAAGAGGATGGGTCAGAGCTGTAGATAACGTCAGTTTCGGCCTAGAAAAAGGCGACTCGCTGGGACTTGCAGGCGAATCTGGATGCGGAAAAACAAGCGTAGCGCTAAGTATACTCCGTCTGCTTCCAAGAAACGCAAAAATATTCGATGGATCCGTAATCCTAGACGGTGCAGACCTACTGAAAATCAGTGAAAAAAAGTTTCGTCAAGAAATTAGATGGAAGAAAATCTCCACAATTTTTCAAGGAGCCATGAACGCTCTACACCCCACCATTAACATCGGAGATCAAATTACGGAAGCCATCACATTACACGAAAAGATAAGCAAAAAAGAAGCTCTGGAAAGAGCTAAAAGATTGCTTGACCTTGTAGGAATAGGGGCCTCAAGAATAGACCGATACCCCCACGAACTTAGCGGTGGAATGAAACAACGCACGATGATAGCTATGTCACTAGCATGCAACCCTGATATAATCATAGCAGACGAGCCCACCACAGCGCTAGACGTCATTATAGCAGACCAAGTCTTAAAAGTAATGGAAGAACTGCGAAAGAAACTAAACCTATCTATGATTGTCATATCGCACGACCTCTCCATGATAGCAGAAGTATGCAACAAAGTTGCCATAATGTACGCGGGTAAAATCGTAGAGCAAGGAGATGTAGTCTCAATTTACAAAGAACCACTACACCCATACACACAAAAGCTTATAAACGCATTTCCAAGTGTTTTCGGACCTAAAAAGGATCTGTCATCAATACGTGGATTCCCACCTGATCTTTTAAATCCGCCTCCAGGGTGCAGATTTCACCCGCGATGCGACTACGCAATGCCTATATGCAGAAAGGAAGAACCACCATTAGTAAATTGCGCTAAAGATCATTACGTGGCATGCCATCTCATAGAAAGGTGAAAGCACATGGAAGAAATTATTATGGAAGCACAGAACCTAACGAAACATTTTCAGCTAAAAATGGGTTTCTTCAAAACGCTACTCTCTAAAGAAATTCCGGTAGTTCACGCTGTTGATGATGTAAGTTTCCAAATAAAGAAAAAAGAGATTTTCGGACTTGTAGGAGAAAGCGGTTGCGGAAAAACAACTACTGGAAGACTATTGCTTAGATTAATTGAACCAACAGCAGGCAAAGTCATCTTTGAAGGTAAGGATATAACCTCAATTCCGGAAAACGAAATGAGAAAGCTGCGACGAAAATTACAGATAATTTTTCAAGACCCCTATGAATCATTAAACCCAAGGATGACAATTTTCGACATTGTATCTGAACCTTTACGTATCCAGAATGCAGCAGAAAGCGAGGAAGAAATTTTGGAAAGAGTAGTTAACGTCATGGAAAATATGGATCTTATCCCGCCCGAACAATTTTTATATAGATTTCCTCACGAACTTAGTGGTGGGCAAAGACAGCGGGTTGCCATCGCGAGAGCATTCGCGCTTGAACCAAAGTTTATAGTGGCTGACGAACCAGTATCCATGTTGGACGCTTCCATCAGAACCGAAGTCACAAAACTCATTCTAAACCTTGTAGAAAGATTTCACGTTTCATTTCTTTACATAACGCATGACATAGCCTTAACCAGATATATATGCAATCGTATAGCAGTTATGTATTTAGGAAGAATTGTAGAACAAGGTCCAGTAGATGATGTAATACAAAACCCACGTCATCCCTACACGATGGCTTTAATCGCTGCGGTACCTGTTCCAGATCCGACGGCAAAGCGAACTAAAGTAGTGCTCAAGGGAGAAGTGCCATCACCTGTGAACATACCTCCAGGATGTAGATTCCACACAAGATGCCCTTATGCAAAAGAAATCTGCAGAAAAGAAGAACCGCAGCTGATCAGGATTGAAAAAGATAGGTACGTAGCCTGTCATTTCCCGCTTAGAAAGTGACAGCAAGTTAGCACGATCTCATTTCCTAGTTCGTCTTGCATACAAGAAAAGTAGTATTTCAGGAATGCTAACTCCGGGAACGAAGCCGCTTATACTTATAATCCACCAGACTGGATCTAAAGTATATGAAAAAATTAATGGTGATAATAGAACTGCCGTAACTATTAATATCAATAGTATTAAATGCAATGTGCGATGTTTTTTTGGCTCCTCTTTCCCGCTTTCAAGTGTACCTTTTATTCTTTCAGAGTATAAGTAAAATTTTAGGGCGAAAAAAACAACCACAAGAATGGAAGTAAATGCGAAGTAGAGCAATAGAGCAGATATATCGTCTCTTAAAAGGGTTATAGCGAAGACTATAGAAATTCCAGACATTACCCCACTTATGTATACCCCTTTTTTTCCAAAAGGATACTCAAAGTGTTCTTTTTGGCAAGTGTTCAAAGTAGATCAGCTCTCTTATAATCACATCACTTTATAAAACTCGTATTTAAAAGTGTGTCTTAAAACTATGCTGACTTGGAAACATATCGTACAAGACGTGCACTATAAATCAATGGGACATCATGAATCCATATGTATAACTTTGCAAGCCATGTTGATGGAGACTGCTCAAGTATTTTATTGCTTTGTACATTTGTAATTGTAATTGTTATAGTAACATTTGAGCGAGGATTTAATGGAAGGAGAGGGGACGGATATTGAACTCTGAAAAAATTTTCGCCTAAAAAGTTATTCCAACCATTTGAATAAAGTTCCTCCCATACTGATTCAACCTTAAGTGCAAAGTCTGTAGGGTTCACAATACATATCACCGTCTTTATTGCAACGTAAGGAGAATTAGAAGTTTCCTTTTGCACCGTAACATCGCTAATTGAAACGTCAATGAGGGATACGACCTCGTATGCCTTAAAATAAATGTACATCACGTATGATATTGAAGATATAGATATAATTGTCATTAAAACGAAACATATCAGAGGTAATTTTCGAGAGCACATGACAGATCAAAAGTGTATATGATAAAACAAATTTATTAGTTTGTTCATAGTAACCTTTGGTTATGAAGGGAATGCGATGGAGAAGAAAATTTCGTGGGAATTAGTTTTGAAAAATTTATGCATTATACTGGCTTTAAGCGTTAATTATACCTGTGGATTAATATTAAACCTTATTTTGAGGGTTGAAATTGCTTATCTGCTATTTTTCGCATTTTCTTCCAGTTTTTTAGCTGGTATCCTTGTTCGAAGCATTGGAAGAAGCATTTTCTGTGTATGTTTTTCAATAGTCTTAAGTTTGGGTATAACTATGGTCTTGATATCTGCACCATTACTTGTAGAATATGGAGTTATTATAGTAGGACCAACTCTACAGTCTCTGTTACCACGCATGATTTTCGTTTTATTTGTTGCTTTTTTAGGGATTTTAGCTGGCAGCTTGGTAGGTGAATATTTTTCATTCTGAGAATTATTAGTTTTGACTACCTTGCTATCTTCTTAATCGTAATCGTTTTTTCAACCTTCTTTTATGTATTAAATAAATGAAAATGATACTTACAATGATAATGAAAATAACAGGAACCACCCATGTAGGAATTAGAGGTTCCCATAAGTTGGTTGCAATCATCACCTCTCTTATACGCAAAGTGGTATTATAGTCGTTGGTCTCTATTTTTTCAATTAACATCTCGCATAGAAAACCAGTTTCTTGATCCCAGTAATGATTGTAAATGATAAGATATAATATTCCGGCTCCCTCTTGCACGGTCAATCTGTTCACCATTCTAGTGAAACCTGCATATGAGCGTGGAAGTGTTTCATTTATGGAAGGTGCTATCGGAGATTCGTAAATTTTATCGCCTTCTTTAAGGTTCTTGGCGATTATCAGAAGACTAAGGTTGCCCGTATATGACGCAATATCACCCATGTAAATTTTAGTTGCGCTTGTTTCATTTTTGTAGTATATAGTTTCTTGAATTGTGATGTTCGTTCCAGAAATCTCCTTGACTTCCACATAAATGTAGTTTACTTGTCTTGCTTCTTGTACGAAAAAAGGTTCTGGCTGGGGAGGCGACGAGTTCCAATCAACGGAAAATTCATATTTCGCCCAATCGCCGACTTTGACTCCTATATCGTATGTTACAGTAGAAGCCCTTGCAGTAGAATCTACCTTAATGAAAATTGACCACACGATCAAGAATAGTAAGGTTACCGCTTGCTTTTTCATGAATCTCTCCAACGTTGGCTTATTTTAGTTCGTTTAAACCGATACTTTTATTTTTCTTTTTAGAATTTAAGTTGTCATCTCTGGAGTAATGTGGAAAGGTGCTTCGTCGGAAAAAAATTGAAAATATTCGTGAAAAGATCTCAACAGAAATAAATAAGATACTTAAAATGGCGCCTCAAAAGCTTAAAGACAACGTCATCATCGCGTGGCTGCTAACGAAGAATACCTTGACAGTTGTGGTAATGGCTGCAATTATTCTAACTCCTATAATTATATATCCATTTCTAATTGGCTGGCCAGCACCATATTGCTACGTTGCCTATGCTCTATGGTTATCTTTGATTTTTGGTTCAATTGTTGTTGCCGCTATAATCGGATACTTGAAAGAAACGCAGGTAGAGAGATAGATTAGCAAATGCTTAAAACTATTTTTAAATACTTGCTAAATCAATAAAATATAGCGAAGTAGCTATGGTGGATGAAGAGTCGGTTGAACATGAAAATTACAGTTTAATTCGTTTTGTGGTAGTTGTAACCTTAACAGTCGTAGGTATGGCATTATGCATCATGAGCGGTTGGATATTTTTTATAGGTATGCTCAACTTAGGTATAAGAGGCCCTCCTTTCAGCTATATGGCTATCATAGCTTTTTGGTCTTTCATTGTAATTCTCATAGTGTTAGCTGCTGTCATTGATTGGATGAAAAAGAAAAAGGCATCACAAACCGTTTGAAGAGGTCTCATGGTACTTAATGAATCTGGGTGGAACATTTATGTGCAATTTAAAGTAAAAGATAAAAGACAATAATATAAAGTGTGTAAAGTATTAAAATTAAGCCGCTGATTGCTCGTATTTTAGATCGGTGACGGTATGTACTTCTGGCTAGCTTTGATATGGAGCCAGCAATGACTCCGATGCCGATGAAAGGAATTAGGACTCCGAAGCAAAATGTAAGAAGGATTAAAGGTAGAAATTCAAGAAGTAATGTGGGTTGGAATGTAGTTATCATTAACGCGAAAATAGGTGCAAGACAAGGGTCAAGAAAATAGAAGATGAAACCAAGTGTTATAAGCCCAATATAGGTTGAAGCGGATTTTCTGGCTAGTTTTTGGATTAAAGGTTTCGTCTCAACTTTAACTTTTATAAATTTAAACACGTTAATTCCTAACAAATCGATACCAAAAAGTATAGCAAAGACGCATATAACCCACATCAAAAAATTTTGAACCATCAACATCGAAGATATGATAATTAATCCTACAGCTAATCCAAACAACACAAGCATACTCGCTGAAACAAAGCCTATTCCAAAAGTCATAACTCGCAATAACCCTTCCTTGAATCTTGTCGTTTCTCCTACCGTATAACTTAATACAAAAGACAATAAAATAATTAAGCATGGAGAAAAAGTTTCAAAGAAACCGAAAGAGAAGGCAAGTCCAAGAACGGGTATTAAAGGCGGCGGTGAAGAAGGTGATGGCGGTTCCGATTCTGCTAGATACGCATCTATGACCTCTCTTATGTAGGTTTCATTAAAATCGCCTATAACGCGAGTGAAATTGCCTTCTCCATCTATTATTACTATTGAGTTAGGTGCATTAACACCGTACTTCACACGCTCCCGCACTCCCTCTGTAGAGTAATATTCTATCCATTTGATTACAACATCGTCCGCCTCATTTTGAATTCTATTTATGGTATCGTTTTTTTCCAAAAAATCCTCGTACAACGCTATCCATACGTCACATGTAGGACAATCGCCATCCGTGGACGGATCCCAATAGAGGAATATTATAGTTACTTGCTCTGATGAGTACACCACGTTTATTATTAGTATTAGAAATAGGGCAAAACTGAGCAGACTATATGCTCTGTTTAACATTATCATTTATGCTCCTATTAAAAACGTCTCAATTATATAAATTAGTATAGAACAGCCTTCTATCGCCCTCCATCCTTATTCCATCTAAAATCCAGGTCAAAAACGAACCAGACTACTGCTTCATCTTTTTCGGGTAAGGATTTTCCTTTTAGTTACAATCGCCCATGTGGAAAAACCAATTCCTATAAACATTAGCGCCGATCCAACAGGCCAAAAAATTCGATAGGGATAATCAATGTATTTACTTCGGATTTCTTTATAAAGAATTAGACTCTTTGGGGGATCCTTATCTAATTTACCGTATAGTAAATCTGCCATTTTGTCTAAGTGAAACGTATAGTTTCCTGTTTGAGTGGCTATGCCTCCTAGAATACCCTCTTCTATTTCTAGACCGCCCTCGTTTATAAGGACTGTGTAATTATAATAATCGGGATGATAAATATCCCCTAAAAATTCAACTTCAAATACAACCGTGCTATTATCAGGACAAATTATTGAAACATTGAAAGGCAACGAGATGTAATTTTCCCTAAACGAGCTGGGAAGTTTCAAATGCATTTTTTCACGATAAGTTGCATTTTTTCCAATAAAAAACCCCGTAACATTGTATTGTTTTACCGCGACTCCCCCTTCCACAACTTCCCATCCACTTACTTTTTCTTTCCATACCGGAACATTATAATACAATAAGATGATAAAACCAATTGACAACAATAAAATACCGAAGCCAAACGCTTTTTTATTCTTGACTTTCATCTTTCCACCTTTTCTCACTCTTAAACTGCTTCGTCTAACACATTTTTAACTAGAGTATACTATCTTGTTAATATTTCGTTTTAATCCCCTTATAGTGCTCTGAACTTAAATAAGAAAACTCCATAAATCTTTTTCCAATGTTCCTTTGAACCCTTCTGTTCTTAAAATTTCAATTCTCACTAATTTTTCTAGGTTTTTGTTTCCGTCAATTATTGTATCTCTTAAATTTTCGCCAATAATTATCAAGCTCTTGTTCACAATAATTGGGTAACTTTTTTTCACATAAATTCCGCTGCTGATTAAAATTGTATCTACATCCGTAGCGTTGTTAATTGCTTCTTGAATTGATTGACCAGCGTTAACAACTTTGTAAAGCAGCAAAGAATTCACTTGAGCATTTAAAGAAGCTGGAAAAATAAACAGAACTAAAGTAGCTAATATTAAACCAATAGTCCAGGTCGACAATCATAAATCATTTCGTCACTCATCCCCCAACAATAATAAGATTGCGTTCTTCTAGTTAACAATTACTTCTAAAACCACAATGGCATCAACAATATAAAATACAAAACCCATCTTTACATATAGATGTGGGAGCTTCAAAATCACAATGCCTAACAAGAAAAAAACTCGTCAAGAAAAAACCCGATTTTCAAGCAAGCATATTATCCTTATTCCAATAATCATTTCTCTGATAACTGCTCTAAGCTTTACAATTTACTTTCTATTCTCACAATCTGAAGCCAAATTTTCTCTCAACGCTGCAATTATCGATCAATTAAAAATAGAATATCAAAATCAAGCATTTATTGACAATGTTACTAGCCTTTTAGAAAAATATGGCTTCCAAGTAACTTATTATAAAACAGCAAGGGTGGACGTATATAGAGAACTGGCAAAAAAAGACTATGGAATAATAATTCTAAGAGTGCATTCAGCATTGAGGGAAGACAAATCCACAGTGGATTTGTTCACATCTGAAAGATACTCTCCCTATGATCCGGATAAGTATAGATGGGAGCGAGAAAACGATTACATGGTTATAGGCGAGTTGCTATACAGACCTGGCCAATTCTACTATGCTGTCACCCACAAATTCATCCAGAATCTGGAAGGAAGATTTTCCAAAAGCATCATAGTAGCTATGGGATGTTGGAGTCTAAAAGAGGGATGTGAACAGTTGGCTAAAGCTTTTGTTGACAAAGGGGCTATAGCCTATATTGGATGGACAAACATTGTATTAATAAACCACACAGATACTGAAACAATGAAACTTCTGACCATGCTCCTTGATCAGAATTACTCCGTAAGCAAAGCAGTGTCAAAAACGCAAAATTACTCATACATAGATGCTAAGACAGGCGAGAAAATAGAAACCAAAATGCGCTTCTATCCAGCGCGAGAAGATATTGCAAACTTAAAAATTTCAGATTTAATAGCTGAAACAAAAACGACGTTGAATTCTAATTTTTTGCTAAACTACCTTCCTTACGATATATTATTGCTTGCAACTTTCCCCTCCAAGTATCACTTTTGGAATCACAAGAACGATATATTTCTAAAATATTCTATTTGTTGCACTTCGAACTCTTATATTAAATGCTGTTCAATAAAAATCAATTTGTCAAGTTATATTAAGTTCAACTATAGAAGATGATTCCAAAAGTTTTAAATTGGTTAGAGTATAAATTTAATTTGCTGAGGGGAGAGGAATAGAATTGAAAAGGCAATTGTTACTGCTGTTTCTCTTTGTTTTAGTAGTGTCCGCGTTTTATGCTGTTCCCGTTTGGGCTACGCCTTGTGCTGTTCTTAAGGTTTCTTTGCCTGATGGCTTTTATCACGGGTATGATGTGGATCCTTGGTTGTGTGAGAGTTACATTTTGGATCTTACAGGAGCTGTTCAAACTTTTGTTGTCCGTATAAATAATACGAGCAATTCATTGAGGTCTTATGATACGCGTTTGGTTATTGCCCTTAACGAGGCTGGCTATAACAATTTGGTGTCGCTAGTTGTTGATGGCACTAGCGTGCCAAAATCAGCCTTTAAATGGGGTACGCCTAAACCGTATAATTTGTGGACTTGGCCCTCCGGCGATGTTTATCCCACATGGTTTAACGACACGATTATTAATGCTGGCTACATTCCTAAGAAGGGCTACAAGGACTTAGTTGTTTCCGTAACGTTTTCCGACACTGCGGGTGTGAGGATGCATTTTGACGCTTATGGAAAGCGGGTTCGGTGGACTCCCACAACAGTTGGTCAAATAGTTCATAACCCGCTTAGCCACGATTCAACGGTGCTTTTGCAAGCCGGTCCTCCTCCACCGCAACCTCCAATCGCAAGCTTCACATTCTCTCCGACATATCCCGAAGTTGATGAGGCTGTGACCTTTGACGCTTCTGGAAGCTATGACCCAGATGGCTACATTGTAAGCTATACTTGGGATTTTGGAGATGGCAACATTACGTCAACATCAAACCCGATAATAACCCACGCTTATACATCCTTTGGCGATTATACTGTTACATTAACAGTTACAGACGACAGTAGCTTAACAGATGATGAGACAGCAACAATTCATGTTAGCCAGCATCCAGTAGCATCATTCACATTCACCCCGCCAGATCCGCTTATGCACGAACTAGTGACTTTTGACGCTTCTACCTCGAGCCCTGACGGAGGAGAAATAATTCTCTACACTTGGGACTTCGGCGACGGCAATGTTACATCGACGGATGAACCAATAATAACACATGCTTATTCAAATTATGGAACTTTCACAGTAACCTTAAACGTAACAGACAGTGAAGGAAAATGGGACATAGAGTCCCAGCAAATAACTGTGGAAAACGCTCCAGTGGCTGATTTCTGGTGGACACCCTACTATCCGCAGAGGGGTGAAACAGTTACCTTCGATGCTTCATCATCCACCCCCGACGGCGGCGAAATAGTAAGCTATGCTTGGGATTTCGGAGATGACACGCCAATGGTTGAGGAAAGCGACCCAGTAACAACACACGTTTACACAGAAGTAGGTGAATACCTAGTTACATTGAATGTTACTGACAGTGAAGGCAGATGGGACATTGAAACACACACCATAACAGTTGTTCCAAAAAGATACTACTTGACAGTCAAAACGGACCCAGAAGGCGTAACAACAATCCCTGGAGAAAACTGGTACAGCGAGGGCACAGAAGTCCAGCTAACCGCTCCAGACACAGTTCCAGTTTCAACAGGCGTACGCTACAAGTTTAACTCTTGGGATGTTGATGGAGAACTCCAAGGAGCTGGTGTAAACCCGATAACCGTTGTAATGGATGCTAACCATACCGCCACCGCTCACTACGTCCTAGAATATTATCTGACGGTTTCCTCTCCCTTCGGCACTGTGGGCGGTGAAGGCTGGTATCAAAGCGGCTCAACAGCCTACGCAACACTAGACACCGGCTTAATTGATCATGAAAACGGAACCCGCAGAGTTTTCACAAGCTGGAGCGGCGACGCATCCGGCATAAACTACGCCCAAAGTGACCCAATAACCATGGACGGTCCGAAAACCGCTGTAGCAAACTGGAAGACACAATATCACTTTGAAGTTTTGTCCATGTATGGTTCACCTTCTCCAACCTCAGGATGGTATGATGCTGGGAGTAGCATAACAGCCTCTGTTAACTCACCAGTTTCCGGCCCAACTGGAACACGATACATTTGCACGGGCTGGACTGGAACAGGCAGCGTTCCACCATCTGGCACTGACACAAGTGTAACCTTCACTCTGAACGCACCGTCAAACATAACTTGGAACTGGAAAACCCAGTACCTATTAACTGTGGTTACAGATCCCGCGGACTTAAGTCCACCGCCAACAAGAAACCCATCTGGCGAGGCAGGCCCAGCCAACGGCTGGTGGTATGACGCCGCAACAAGTGTAACCCTCACAGCCCAAAGCGTTACGGGCTACAATTTCAACTATTGGGATGTAGAGGGCGTTTCTCAAGGAAGCGGCATAAACCCGATAACAGTGATTATGGACGCACCACACACGGCAACAGCCCACTACACAGTGCAAGTAATAACCTACAACCTTAAAATCGAGACAACAACAGGCGGCACTACTACTCCAGCGCCGGGCACATACACTTATACTGCAGGCTCAAACGTGGAAGTTACCGCAATTCCCGATTCAGGCTACGTCTTTGACCACTGGGAGCTTAACGGTACAAATGTTGGCACAGCTCTCACATACACGGTTCACATGGACAACAACTATGTCCTAAAGGCTTTCTTTGAATCTGCACCAACTCCGCCTTCAGTTTCGATAAGCCCGATGTCTGCTTCTATACTTGCGGGTGAACATGTAACTTTCACTTCAACAGTTTCAGGTGGGACACCCCCCTACTCTTATCAATGGTATTTAAATGGAGCGCCCGTTTCAGGTGCTACTTCTGACACTTGGACTTTCACGCCTACAGCAAGCGGCACCTACTACGTGTACTTGGAAGTTACAGATGATGCTGGCAATACAGCCCAATCAGACACTGCACGAGTTACAGTTTCCTCGGTTCCAGTGGGCGGATACTCAATTTCATTAGCCAAAAAGACTCCGCCAACGCCGATGGCAGCCTACACGCTTTTGCTGATCTTATTTGGAGCAGTTTTAACCTTAACAAAACGCAAAAGAAAATAGACTTATCCTTCTTTTATCCTTTAGAGAGAGTTTTATGTAAAAGAAACGAATCAATGCCTATAGGGAATAAGACAAAATTTGGGTCTCATTCTTGATTCTGATGTTCAAACGTCTAGCCTATTCCATTTTAGTGAAATCGCTTTTTCTTACGCTTACTTTTCTTGTAAAAGAAGCGATGTTGATTAAAAAGTGCTGCTTGCCCTTTCGTAATGTTTGGCGACGATGCTGTAAAGATGTTGCTTAAGCATGTCTCCAGAATATTTCAAATCCCGAAGGTTTCTTATTTCCATTGCCAGCTCCTTATCTTCTAATACTTCGTTTATCCATTTTTCGAAATCTCCGCGGTAAAGGTGGAATTCTAAAGATTTCACGTTAACCTCGCCTATTTTCTCCAAAAACTCTTTCAAGGAAGACGCGCTTACACCTGTATAATTTCCTATGGATGTGAAAAAGTAGAAGGCTTTTTCTCTTGGAACGGTTCTCAAAATTTTTGGTGGACTTTCTGTTTTCATTTTGTTTTCTCCATTATATATATGTTCTTTTTATAAGTGTTAGCTTTTACGGGGTCATTGACCATTGAAAAATGGGTTTCCTTAAACTTTTTAGTAACTATAGAAGTGCGAATTCTCAAAACTCCTGGCAAGGGCGCCACGGAATGAGCAATAAACTCGTGGAGGCTTTCCTGGTTTTCAGCTATTACTTTTGCTATTATTTGCAGTTCTTCTGAAAGGGAAGAATAGACTTCCAAGACTTGGGGGGCTTGGCAGAGTTTTTCGGCAACCTTTTCGCTTTCTTTCGGGTTTGTGTAAACGGTCATTATTGCTATTACATTTTTATTTCCAGTTTTCTCCGGATCTATTATTGTTGTGTATTTTTTGATTATTCCATGCTTTTCCAGTTTTCTGATTCTGTCGTAGACTGTAGAGTGAGCTATCCCTAAAAGTCTGCCTATTTCTGTATAGGTTTTTCTTGCATCTTCCTGTAAGGCTTGTAAAATTTTGAAGTCGGTAGCGTCTAGCGTAAAGGAGTTGTTTTTGCTTTTCAAAGGGTCTTCCCCTTTTCCGTGGTAAAACATAAGGGGGTGGTGGATTTATGGTTTGTTGCCGTAAAAATGTAGAAAATGCTCGTGTTTTCCTTCAATTTTTCACCAAGCCGTTTATCGAAAAAATGTAGCCTACAATCGTCTTTATCTACAAAATTTCAATCATTGTTATGTTTTTTCTTCATTTTTTCGAGATATTTGGATAAATAAGTTTAAATTTGTGGTTGACTAATAGAATATTGTTCTAGAAGATTCTAACAGAAGTGATTGAAATATGAAGATGCCTAAAGTCTGGGAAATTTTGAAAAAGTTTAAAGATTTCTGTAAGTTTCACGGCTGGAAAATCTCCGAAAATGAAGACTGGGTTGAAGTGGACAACAAATATCATAACTTCCTTTTAGCTAGAAACGTTCACCCGTCGTCTTTTAAGAGTATACTTGCAAACAGAAAATGTGTTGTTCGCGAAGGCTTATCTTACCACGTTGTAGAAGCATCTTACACGGCATGGCTTCTATCAGAAACACCTTCAGAAATCTTGGTAAAAGAAATTTCTGAAAATCCAGATTTTCACGGTAGAATAGCTCTTTACGATTTGAGCCCCATTTTCGAAGGCAAAAACCTTTGTGTAAGACTGAATAATACTGACAGTCCCGTATTTCAAGAATTTGAAAACTTTCTCGAAAACGAATTAAAAGTCAAGCTGAAATCTCCTTCAAATGAGGAATCTAAAGACAAAAATTATGCTGTGTTAGAAGTAACATAAGGGCAAAGAGGCTTGAAACTTTCAAAGATTTGATAAGGAAGTTACTTCCTAAATATTTTCTGTGAGAGAGGATGTCTCAAGATTCTGAAAAGATAAAGAAGCTTGTCGAGTTTAAGAAGAAGCTTGAGGAAAAAATCGAAAAGCTGGAATCAGAACTTAAAGAAACGCAGACAATGCTTGAGGCAGTAAACACAGTATTGCTGGAAAAAGGATTTAAACGGGCTGAAATTCCCAAGCCACCTGCAACTGAGGCAAAAGTGTTGCCGCAAAGAGAAGAGGCCGTTGCTGAGACTTTAACAGAATATGAAACTGTTATCCCTCTCAAATCTGTTACTGGCGAACTTCTTGCAAACCTTTACGTGGACGATGGCTTCTTGCGGGTTGTTATGGCAGAAGATAAAAACTTCAACATAAATACGCCGCCCTTCACTCCTTTCCTAATCGAAAGAGTTTTGACAAAAATGCAGGAAAAAGACAAGGAACTGGCAAGGGCTGGACAGTTAGCGCCAGATAGGATTTTCTCTTATAACATTGTTAGGGAAGGCGACATAATCCGCGAAATCCAAATTAAGAATGTTGATAAGGAACGTTTGAGGGAGCTTAAATCAAGCGTTCGTTGGACTTTGGAGAAAATGTATGAAAAAATGAAAGCATAGCGCTCTTGCATTATTTTCTGTCAAAATAGATGTTCTTTCCTTTCGCTGATATGGGAATCCCCATTATAATTG
>JAEOSG010000052.1 GCA_016840485.1 Candidatus Baldrarchaeota archaeon | reverse complement strand
AGTTTCTTTAAAAGATGTAAAAGACCTATTTTTGATAGGTGAATTAGTGGTCCAGCATTACTTACTACCGATGATTTCTTCAATTTCACGTCTTAACTCCTCTCCAGACAGCGGAAAAGAAACATTATATATTTTTAGAAAGTTCAGCATTTCCCTATACGTTACACCGACTATCTTTGCAGCCTTCCAAACAGTTATTTTTCTCATCCTTAGCTGTTCAAGCACCTCTTTAAGCTTTTCTTCCCGAATAGCTGAACTAAGTAGCTCTCTTATAATGGAGGACTTATCAACCCCTCTTTTGGCTGCAAGTTCCTCGATTTCTCTAACTTGAGACTTAGGAATCCTCACAGAGACGGTAACCATTTCCTCAGACAACATAGCCACCACGTTTACAATATATTAAAATGTAATATAAACATTAGGGCCTCAAAACTTAAAAACTACTCTTACAATATCAACCCGTAACAAAACGTTATTAAAGAGCAGGAAGAGTAAAAAATTACACATTCTTCATATTAAGTGGAACTTATTCTAGATGTTTCAATTTCTTCCTTCTGAAATATTCTAGTATGCTTGATATACTTACTCCTATTATTAGTGTAAAACTTGCAGTTATTGCTATTGTTGCTCCAATCGGAGTATCAAAAATGTAACTTATTACGACGCCTATAAGACCTGATATGCCTCCAACTATACCTCCCAATAATGGTTGTCTTTTGTATGAAAGTCTTTCAACGGCTGCTATTGGGTTAAAGAGGAGTGCGAAAACTAAGAATCCTCCTGTAAGTTTTAGAATTATTGATATAGCTAGTGCTGTTAATAACAATAATATTGTTGAGTGAAACTGTATATTAACTCCTTCTGCTTCAGCAAGCTTAATGTCAAAAAGTAAAGCATCTATTTCAAGTTTAAAAGATAAGATATATACGATTAAGGATATTGAGAGAAGAGTTAGAAGCATTATTTTTGCAGGTGTTACTGCCAGGATGCTTCCCCAAAGAATTAGTGAAGCCGTTTCAGATGTTAAAGTTACAGATGGAGACATGTAAATAGCTATCATTGCAAGAGCGGAGGAGAGGGAAAAAGTGCACATAGAAATAATTTCCCTTTCAATGCCCACCCTATAGTATAAAAACTCTACAACAAAGGCTGCAACCACGCTAAATGAGAAGGCAGTTAATTCAGGAGGAGTAGAGAAAAGTATTGAAAAGGATGCTCCAGCGAGAGCTGCATGAGCAACAGTAAAACATAATGTTAGCAGTCCAAGTTTACGAAGATATGTTCCAAGAACTCCGCACAGACTACCAGCTAAAAGCGCTGCTACCAAAGCCTCGATGAAAAGAAGTGTCATAAAGATCATTCGCATCTTACCACATGTCCGTTTTCCATTTCAATAATTTTATCTACATAGTTTATTATCGGAGAGATATCATGACTAACAACGATAACCGTTGAATTAAGGCGTTTTCTAATATCGTTGATTAACTTGGATGTTTCTAGTCTTCCTTCGCGATCTAAACTTGAAAAAGGTTCATCCAACAATATTAACTTTGGCTGCCTTACAATCACCCTGGCGAGAAAAGCTCTTTGCTGCTGTCCACCGCTAAGAATACCTATAGGTTTCTCTTCAAGCCCTTCAAGTCCAACAATTTTAATAGCCCACTCCACTCGTTCTTTCTCGCGTTTAGATAGAGGTCTTATTGGCCCTTTGAACGGTGCAAGCCCCATTGAAACTACTTGTTTAACCGTGTAGGTTTCGTTTGGAGGTTTCATGAAGTCTTGCATCAAATAGCTTGACATGAGTCTAACTTTTCTCGCATATTTAGGCATTTCAAAACCTAAAACCCTTACTATGCCTTTAAGTGGACGTAGAAAGCCCAATATCAACTCTAATAGCGTTGTTTTACCGGCTCCATTAGGCCCCGTCACCAATGTTAATGATCCATACTCTATACTTATGGATATGTTTTTTAATGCGGGGTCTTTGCTTCGAGGATACGCTGTAGTAACGTTTCTGAGTAAAACAGCTATTCTATCTCCATTTTCTCCATTAACTGTTCTATCGGGGATTTCTCCAGTTTCTCCGCGAACATTTTCAAGTCTTCGCATTTTAAAGCCTCTTCAACCACCTCTTTCTTTAACCACACATGTATCCTTTTCCCATCATCTTTACATTCAAATACTATTTTCATATCGTTGCTATCTACACACTCTATACTTCTCTTTCCAAGAGTACATTTTGTTGAGCACTGTAACCCATCTAATATACATGAAAAGGGTGGTTTAAAGGGAATATATGCTTTAACATATAGGCTAAACTCGTCTTTCGGCTTAACCATTTTCACTACATGCTCACCGATTTTATACCCTAATACTAGGAAAGGCCCTTTATGGCCGTGGAGTTTCGCTGCTTCATCAAGTGTTAAAAAACTTTCAGCCCTAACTGCTTCAAGCTTATCGTTACTCATGTTTTTTCGCCCTCACTACGAGTAATACTATTATGATTGCCTCTACTGCGGCTAGTAACATTACTCCTATTGCTGTGTACTGCCAAAAGCTTACTGCAGACTTATACGATTCTAATTCAACTTTATATTCGAAATATTTTAATCCATCTGCAAGCATTTCAGCGTTGTATAACATCATTTCGGTTATATTATTCACTCCGACAACAGACCCCGGAAAGTTTATCAATACCACCTGTACTATTCCTGTGTCTTCTGCAATTTTCTTCCCAACTTCCACACCGCTATGTAAGTTATCTATTATGAGTTTAGCTCCGTACTTTGTAATGTTTGTTTCAATTTCCTCTATATCGCTCTGTGATAGGTATTCTGTAGGTCCATAGGTTGCAACTACTTTAAAGCCAAGATATTCGACGAAGCCTTTTTGCCATAGCATACATGCAACAGGTGTTCCATTAAACCCATATTTATCAGCAATATTTTTGAGTTCAGTATCGACTTGATCAATGGCATCAACGCACTCTGATAGTTTGCTAGAAACATTTAGACCAAGCGTATCTGAGAGTATCGATGCTATGTTTTGATATTTTTGTTTAAGCATTGGAGGAGTGTTCCAAGGACCTGTCACATTATAAATAGGGACATGTAAATCGCCTGTTTGGTTCGCAGAGTTTATAAGTTCTCTAAGCCATCCACTCCACTCCATTCCATGAGCCAAAATGAGATCTGCGCTCCTAATAGTTTCAACATCTCCAGGTTTAACATCGTAGTGACCTGGACACATCGAAGGCGAAACCAAATATTTTATATCCACGCTTCCACCAGTTAAGTCACTTACAATACTTGCGAGCACACTAGTAGTACAAACCACAAGAGGCTTGCTTTCATTTGCTGAAACTGGATGAACTGAGGCCATTAAGGCGGTTACAAAAAGTAATCCGATTAGAAATACAAGAACCTTTTTTGTCATGATAGTGCACCTAGTAATATTTTTTTGCCTAAAAGTATTACTCACATCTTATAAACTTTACCTACACCGCATTCAAAAAACAAAACACTCCTTACATCCAAACTTAGAAAATTATAATACAAAATTTGAAAGCCCACTCTCCCACAACACGCATTTTAAGCGAGAAATATAACTTCCGGCAATCCTTTGAAATGATCATCTCCAGTTAATACTTTTGCTTTGACAAGTTTTGCTGTTGCCAGAATAATTGCATCAGCTAAACTTGGACGTTTCTTCAAATTTTGTCTTTTAGCGTTTTCTAAAAGTTCTTTCCAAGAATCACCAACCAAAATCGCTACTTCTCTATCGATTTCAACAACATCTGAAACTGAAATAATAAAATTCAGTTTTTCACCTATAGATTTTTTATCAAATCCTTCTCGCCAATATTTCCTAGCTATCTCAGCCAACACAATATCGGGAACAACTACCTCATGTCCTTCTTCCAAATATCTTCTAACTTTTTCCCCTAGTCTCGATCCGATGAAAAACTCTATCCACGCATATGAATCAAATATGAGAATCAAGCCTATCCTCCTCAGAAAATCTCGATATCTTCCCTTTATCAACACCAAAAAACCTTTCCACTAATTCTCTCCTCTTCTCATCAATCAACCTTAAAATAACCTCCTCAAGAGTTTTCGCACCCATCTTCACCTTAAATTTTTCAAGTTTTCGCAATGTATTCTTAGACACCTTAATAGTAGTAGACATATAAACCACCATACTATATACTGTATATCAGTATAACATATAAACCTAGCTAAACAATATTACAGATGCAAAAACTGCAGAGCAAACTTCATTCTTTAAGCGCAGACTAACATTCCCGAATAATTCATTACTACTTTCTTTCTTCTTTAATTCCTCTGCAAAATCCAGCAAATAGTTTACCTACATCCAAAAGTCCAAGTACAATTAAAATAACCCCAAACACTAAAAAATATGCGGATATTTGAAGCAAGTCCTTTTCAAAACCATAAAAGAAAATTGTCATCGTGACAAAGGCTGTCTCATTCGAAAGATTTCGAAAAACCATATAATAAATACCTCTTTTAGGTAAACTAATAAAATACATACCTCTACTCTCATTCTCAAAATAAAAAATTGGATTGAGCACTCCGCTTTCATTATAAGCCTTAAACCCCTCATTATCAAACAAGTAGAAATTAATGGGATGACTACATTCTATTTCTAAGCGAATATCTCTTGGAGGAAAAAAGAAACTTAATGAAACCTCACCGTATGGAGGAATAAGTGAAGAACTCATCCCGGCGGTAATTTGATAATCACTTCTAGGAATCGCAGCAATACCTAAAGACAACCCTATGAAAAAGATAATTATTCCAATTCTGAGGACCGCATTAACTTTCATCTAATCCACCTCCAAAAAATAAACAAAATAAATAAAAGAAATCAACATTAAGACAATTGTAACACCGATTTGAAACGTTAAACTTAACAAAAACATTTTAAAAGTTATATAGCTAAATAATGAAACTTTACTAGAATAATGCAATCTAAGAAGATATGCAGTAATATTCATAGGTCCTCGAGACACAGAAAAACAGGTATCATACGGTTCCTTTAAGCCTGAAACATACTGTTCCAAACCATATATCAAAAAGAAAACAGCAAAAAAGGATAAAGATTCCTTCTTAATTAAAAGCGCAACAACCATCGAAATGGAACACAAAAACATTAAACTTATTAGAAGAGAAAGTAACGTGAAACCTACCAATGGACTGAATACATCGAAACCCATTAGAACTGCATCAAAAACGAGCACGGAACCAAAAAGCAAATATAACACTATAAAATTAACAAGAAACTTGGATAAAAGTAAATTTCTTCTCTTCACAGGATACGATAAAAACATTTTCATCTCCTTATTTGAAAACCTTTTAGCAATACTTCTAGCAAAGAGAAAACCTGTAAAAAACATAGAAATAAAGACACACCCAGTCAAACTAAATTCAAGATAATCGCTGAACACTATATCGAGAAGTGAAATAGAAGTTCTATATGGACACATAGATTGCGATGCAAAACCTATTAAAAAAAGCACAGCAACAAAAATCAGAATTTCAAAAACTGGAAAACTAAAGTTCTCCTCAAGTTCCCACAAAATAAGTGTAAGGATATTTCTCTTACTTTTCATTTCTCTTAACGACCTCCCTGTAAATTTCCTCTAGACTACTATACTGCGGTTGAAGATTTTTAATGGAAACATTAATTTTAGAAACTACAACTGGAAGATTTCTTTGAAAACTGTCTAAATCACTTATCTTACAGTAAATTTTATCACCTTCAATCCACAAATCTTTTATGAAATCTATTTTTTCAAGTTCCTTAGCTAAAAGCCTTAGATCAGAAGTTTCAACCACATATATGTTTGCAGAATATTTTGAAGCTAAATCACTAAGATATCCCTGATCAACAATTACACCATTCATAATTATTGAAACCCAGCTGCAAACCTTTTCTAACTCAGGTAAAATATGGGTAGAAATAAGAAAATTAACACCATGATCCCTATGAAACTCCTTCACCTTCTCCAAAAACATAAGCCTCGCAGAAGGATCCAAATTCGCTGTAGGCTCATCCAAAATAACAAGTTCAGGATCACCTATCAAAGCTTGAGCCAAACCAAGCCTCTGCAACATACCCGCCGAAAAACCCTTAATAGCCCTATCCCGAACATCATACAATCCAACCAACTTCAACATTTCCAAAGCCTTTTCCCTAGGTTTATCCACATTGTATATTCGCGCAACATATTCAAGAAAACGTTGAGCAGAAAAATTCCCAGGGTAACTAGAATTTTCGTGTAGGACACCAACCCTACGCTTAATTTCATAAGAATTTCGCCAACAATCGAGACCAAAAACATAAGCTTCTCCGCTGTCAGGTTTCACCAAGCCGAGAAGAATATTTATCGTAGTAGTTTTCCCCGACCCGTTAGGACCAATAAAACCGCAAATACCCTTGGGAATCTCCAAATTTAAGCCATTTAAAGCTACTACATCTCCAAAAAGCTTAAACAAGTCCTTAGTATAAACGATACGGGTACTCACCCGACCTCCCAACCTACAACATTAACATCATAAACCTGCATACCTGATCTATTACCTTACCCAAATAAATATCATACGAACCTTACTCCTAAATAGTTCTTCACAAAACCGTTATATATATACCTCCAAACCGCATAATAACATAGGTGAGGAGTTGTGGGAGAGAAAAAAGACCTACTAATATCGTTCTGTATAGCGCTATGGACCACAGTACTGCTTTTTTCAATGTTCTACATGCCAGCAATAGCAGCAGAATTAACAAAAGAGGATACGGAAACAGCAGGTAGTTTGTTGTGGAAAGGATGGTTTCTGAAATCATACGTTGAGGGAAAATATTACACTGGTGCTGATGTGTTTCATTATGTTTACCACAAAAGTGAAGTTAAATCAGTTTGGACTTTTCCATTCTTCACAACCGTAGACGAAGCTAAATGTAGTTTTAGGGCTTACTTAAACGGGAATAAGGTATACAACTTGACAGGGCCAATGCTTAGTAGTGAGGAGGACTGGGAATGGGACGTAACTCAGAATCCAAATCTAAGCTATGTTGACATGGCTATAACGTGGACTTGGGCGCGTTTTGACAACGGTTTTAGTCAGTGGGAAAGAGAAACAGATGAAGCAGTCATAGTAGCAGGGTAGGAGTACGAACAAAAGTGTTATTTACGAAGGGTGAAGGTATGTTAGGAAAAAATACATATTTATTTTTTCTTATATGTATTCTTTTATTTTCTTCTTTAATGAATTATTGTTTTTTAGATCTAAATGTTAAGGCTGCCTCCTTTATGGTTTAGGAAAGGGATTTATGTTGAGTTTCGTAATGAGAAGGATGCCTTAGTGTTTGCAGAGTTTATTAATGGTTCGATACTTACTTGTGAAAAACTGGGATTGAAGGCGGAAAAGCGGAAAACTTTGTTTATATACAGGTGGGAGTGTTTAGATTTTAGTGATAATTTGGCAAAGTTAAAAATAACTATAGAGTTTATTCTTGTTGAAGAAAATATAAGTTTAAATATTTCTACTTGTGTTTTTGTTGATGTTAATAGTAGGGATGTTTATTCTGTTAATGGTACACCTTGCGGTAAAACAACGTTATGGTTATCAACAAAGTTGAAGGTTGGTGATACTGTTTTGTTTGGTTATCCTGGGTGCTACGTGGAAGGTGAAGTTACCGATATGGGATATGCTTTAAAGACTCCTTACGGTTATCAAAAATGCTTTGAAGTTGAGTTTGATACTGGAGGATACGTGGGGGTGACATACGGGAATAAGACGTATAATTGGGTGTTGTGGAATTGGCTTGACTACGATTTAGATACTGGAATTCTACTTCAAACGCCAAATTTCATGGGTGAAGCTACACTATACGTTCTGGGAATACTTCAAATACCTGCAATAATGTTGATTTATGAAACAAATGTAGATTTAGGGCCAAGTTTAATTTGGCCACAAATATTGAATATAACGTTTTTTGTACTTCCTCCTGCTGTTTTCTTTACTGTTGTTTTTCTTTGCGGTTTATTGGCATCGTAGAAAAAGACGAAAGATAGCTAGGAGACGTAAGAAGTAGGATTTTGTGGTTGCATGGTTACTTTATGTTTTTTGCTATTTCGCTTAGGAATATTATTTTGTATTTGTTTTTTAGTTCGTTTAGGTGTGGGTTCATTTCTTTTTCGATGTTTCTGAATACTGGTGTTGCTTTTTCGTGTTTGGCTGCTGCTAGTAGATATGCGTCGGATAGTGCGATATTGTATTTTCTTTTTATTTCTCCGGCTTTGAGAGCAATTATTTTATTGAGTACGACTTTTATATTTCTGTGAGAGTATAGTAGGTTGAAGAGTTTTTCTGCTTTGGTGATTGCGGTTTTTTCATTTAACCCTGACTGTTTGTAGACTCTGTAGGCTATGTAATATGTTTCTGAAGCTGTTAGGGGGGTGATTATGGCTGTTATTTCTTCTCTGTTTATTCTTTCAACTATTTCAGAGGCTAAATTGAAGTACGTTGAGCCTATTGCGATGCTTTCTATCCATACGCCTGTGTCTACAGCGACTTTTTTCACATTGTTTCCTCCAAGCCTAGTGCTTTGAGAAGTCTAGAAATTTTGTTTTTATCTGTTTTTCTTGATTCATTTAAGATTTTTTCAGTTAAATTTTTGTTGGGGACCTCTATTCTTAGGTCTTCCCAGTCTTTTCTTACGTCTTGTTCGGATTCTACTGTTTTTAGCCACATTTTAATGGCTTCTTCAACCGCTCTAGACAGGCTGCCCTTTTTAGCACCAAAGACTTTTATAGCGGCTTCCCTGAACCTTTTTTCTACACTATCACTAAGTTTAACGAGTAGAACGCCCATTTAAAACACCAAATCTACATACATTTATACATATATATAAATAATTTTTGTTCCATCAACCAGAAAATGTGAATCCTTGGAATATTCGTTTGATATTGTTTAAAGTTGGTTTATTGTGTTTATTGATAGTTTTGTTGAGGTTTTTCTATATGTGTTGTAGTTTGGTGGTATTTGTTCAAGTAGTTTTTGCATTTTGCTTTTTTCTTCTGTTATGAATGTGTCTGCGTTTATGTATGCGGATGCGAGGATTGAGCAGTCTATGTAGTCTTTGTGATATTTGTGGAGTGTTGTTGCGATGAGATCGACTTCATATGTGTAGAAGGGTATGATTTCAAATACTTCTCCTCTTGTTAAAAAAAGTAGTCCCTCGCTAAAGGATTCTAGGATAGATGGTTCCTTTTTTGCAAGTTTTAGTATTTTCCACTTGGCTTCAAGGATGCTAAGTGAATTTAGCATCAGTTTAAAGTTTTTTGCTAGGGATATAATTTTTTCTCTTAGATTTTGAATGTCGATTTCGATACCAAGTAGTGGGAGAATGTAGGTTGTATCGAGTAAGAGTTTTTTCATTTTAATAACCTTTCTTCGATTTCTTTTCTGACTTCTTCTCTAAGTTTTTTAAGTTCTTCAATTGTTAGTTTGATTTTCGGAGGTTTTCTGAGTAGTTCTTCGAGTGAGGGAATCTTTCTAATGATAATTTCGCCTGGTCGGCCAATGATTATAACTTTGTCTCCAGGTTTTATTCCGGCAATGTCTCTTTCAGGTTTTTTGAGAACAACTTCTCCTTTCTTTCCAACTTTAGCTATAGTTGCCATATTATTCCCCAATGGTAAATATATTTCTGAAAAATATATGAATTTCGGATAATATTTAAAAGCTTCGTAACTAGAGTTTTAACTTAAAAAGAGATATGTAAGGTCGATTATAGATTGTTGAAGAATAACTATACTTAGGGGATGCTTGTTGAGTGTTAAGGTTAGATTTGGGACTAGGGATGATATTGATGCATTGGTGGAAGTTAACTGCTCTGATGTGGAGACGTGGTATCATTATTCTTCTGAGGGTCGTGGCAACCCGGCTTCGTATGATGAGTTGAGTTCTTGGGAGAGGGTTATGCATGGTGGTCCTTGGATGGATCGTTCAGCTTTAATTGAATATTGGAAACGTATGGAACGGTTAAATATTATATCTTTGGTTGCTGAACTTGGTGGAAAAGTTGTTGGACATTTAGATGTGATTTTTAGTGAAGAGTTTCCATTGGGCTATTTTCTTTATTTGGATGTTTTAATGGTTCATAAGGCTTATCGTAGGAGAGGTGTTGCAAGAACGTTAATCAAGGAAGCTGAAAAGCTTGCCAAAAGTAGAAAAGCTAAGTTTATGTTGGTTCAACCTGAGGAATATGAAGGGCCTTCTGGGTTAACGTATAGAAGTTGTGGTTTTAAGAAATTTTTGGAGGTATATGTTTTTGAGACTGCTGTTGATGTTTCAGTAATGCCTCAGAATGTTTGCTTAACGACCATTCCTCAAACCCAAGAAGTTCCTCTTAAAACTCACACTATGATTTGTGGATGGTACAATATTGGTATTAAAATGTGGGATCATGGTGTTAATCCTTATATTGAACTGTCTCGTGTTTTTTCTTGCCCTCAACTTGCTCTCTGTACCTTAACGGGCAAAGAGATGTACTTCTTCTACATAAGACGAGATTACTTTAACCGTTTACGTGGCTCTATCGCCCTATGGGCTCCGATATCGTTTAATGAGGAAAACTTAGAACAGGTTTTCTCAGCAGCTAAGGTTGTAGCTTCATGGCTAGGAATAAGACATTTAACAACGAGAACCATCGAGAAGTACAGAGACCTGCTGGAAGAGGTGGGTTTTGTCTTAAAATCAAAAGCAGAACCTTACCTCGCTAAAAAACTATAATAATTTGGAAAAGTTTAGTGGAATATTTGAGGTACTCTCACATAAGATAATTGAGAGGTTTGTTGGAAAGTTTCAGCGAACCGAAACCATAAAATAGAGTTTATAGAAATATTATCGTTATTTTGTCCTTAACTTTCTCGAAATCTTTGTCCATTGTTACAATTTTTAAGTTGTGTTGTTCGGCAGTTTTATACTGGTAAGCATCATTAAAATCTAATCCTAGTGTTTTCTTAACTTTGGGTAGATCTTTGTATGAATTTTTTGATAGAGTAACGATTTCGATATTTGGAATAATGTCGTCCACAAAGTTCTTGAAGACTTCTTCTTTGTTGTTTCTGAACAATATTACTCCGATAAAATGTAGAGAAAAATCAGAAATACAAAGGTTTTCAATATTTTCGTTTAAAAACTTTTTACACTTTTCCTTTTTCTCTTGTTCTAGCAGTATTTCCAAGAAAATATTTGTATCGACAAGATACATTATCTCCACTCCAAGGCCTTATGTTGAAGCTCCACAGAACTGTACTTTTGTTTTAACTCGGATAAGCCGCCTTCCCAATCAAATTTAAACTTCCTTTTTTTATTTTTTTATGTTTTTGTAACAAGAATTCTATGAAATCTAGAACTTCTTTTTTCAAATTATCAGGTAATTCATTAAGTTTAGCCTTAATTGCTTCTTCCCACACCGCTTTCACCAACCATAATATGCTGAAATCCACTATTAATTTAATGTTCACTCAAACCTTTAATTTTAGTTTAAATCTCCTTATTAACTTACTATAATATGTCTGATTTACGATATTTGTTAATTGTTGCTGATCGAGTTTTTTGCAGAAAACTACTTTGTTAAATGTTAATATTGCTAATAGACAAGTTTCGTTTACTTCGTAAGTTTTGTGGTGTTTATATTTGTAGATTGAAAATAAGAATATGAACCTCAATTCTGGTTAGCAGTCGCTAGCCGGAAGGGGAAATTGAAAGACTGCTTTTACTATTGCTGTTAAGGTTTTGTTTACTGGTGTTTTTATGCCTAGTTTTTTGCCTAGTTTAACTATTGCTCCATTTATGTAATCTATTTCTGTTCTTTTTCCTTTTTCAATGTCTTGTAGCATTGAAGATTTGTTGTTTGCTGTTGCTTCTGCAACTTCAATAACCTTCCTTACATGGTCTTTGATTTCTAGTTTGATGTTTAGGGCTTTTGCTACGTTTACTGCTTCTTTCACGGCTTCGATCATAATGTCCCTGATTTCAGGTATTTTGAGTAGTTCTCCGTTTCTCACTCTGAGTATAGCTGTTAGTGCATTTATTCCAACATTTATGATAAGTTTGTCCCATAGTATTCCCCAAATGTTTTGTGTTATTTGGGTTTCTATTTTCGCTTTGTTGAATGTTTCAGCTATTCTTTTTATCCTGTTTGTTATTTCTCCGTTTAGTTCCCCTATTATGGTTGGTCCCTTCCCTGCGTGGTATATCTCTCCAGGTTTTACTAGTGTTGAGCCTTGCATAGTTACACCGCCGACCACATGTTTTCCCCCGATTATTTCGCACAGTTTTTCTATGTTCCCTAAGCCGTTCTGTATGGTTAAAACAACTGTATTATGGTGTATCATGTTTAATGCATCTTTTGCTGCTTGTTCAGTGTCGTAAGACTTTACGGAGATTATTATTAGATCTACTTTCCCTACTTCTTGTGTTGTTGTTACTGCTTTAGGCTTAACTATTCTTTCACCACTTATACCTGAAACTTTTAACCCTCTACTCCTTATAGCGTCTACATGCCTTTTTCTTCCAATTAGCACTACATCTTCCCCTGACTCCCATAGCAACGCTCCAAATAGGCTTCCTATCGCACCTGCACCCAGTATAGCTATTTTCATTTTATTCACACTACCAGATTTAAGAATAAAGCACTAAAAATAAAAACTTCTAGGAATCGATTCTAAGTTTGTGCCATTCAAGTCATCCATAGGCCGTTTTCTGTAACTTATTTTTTCTATGTATATGTTTCTGTTTTCCTTATCTATTCGAAATATTATTCTTATATCTTCGATTCTAATCCTGTAATAATTTTTTATTCCTTTTAGTTTTGCTAGATCATGTGGCTTAATAAGGAAAGGATAATTTTCTAAATCCTCAATCTCTTCGATAATTTCTAATCTGCGATTGCTATCTGACTTTTCTAGGAACTTTAAAGCTTTCTTAGATATTAATATCTTTTATCTAGGCACTAAACTCTACTTCACGTTAAGTTTTTCTTGACTTCGCTAAGTGGTACGTATTCCCCCTTTTCTTTGATTTCTTCGAGTTCTTTCATTTCTTCCTCGGAAATTTCCTCTGTAGGTAAGATGTTTTCAAGGGAGCGTTCAACAAGTTCTTCTAATAACCGTCTAATAGTTTTAATTTCCTCATAAACCATTTCAAGAGTAATTTTACTCAAATCGCAATACCTCCACTTATTATATTAAACCCTGAGGATATTAACATTGTCATTATAGAAATCTAATTTCGAATTTTCTACGAAATGCTTTAGTTATCCTATTTTTATTTTCTTTCACTATCAATTTATCCATTCTTTTATATTGTTATGTATTAGGTTGAGTAGGATTTAGATGTGCTTAGAATATAGTAGAAGCCGAAAAAGCATTCTTCGTAGTAATCAATTTTGTTAAATTTTGATTTAATGTATGCAACGATGTCTCTATCTACGTTGATTTTCCCTGCTTTGTAAAGCCTTTCAAAAAATGGATTAAAGAGTTTATATGGTATTTTGGAACTAAGTTTCATTCCTATCATAGCAAATTTTCCTTGCGGTTTAAGTAGGTTAAATATTTTATCAATTGCTGCCTTATAATCCGATACGATCTCCAATGCAAATGTGCAAAGTATTGCATCGAAACGTAGCTTGGACTCATAATCTGTAATACTTGTATTTACAAGTTCTATGTTTGTCCACTTGTGTTTTGCAATTCGTCTCTTTGCTACCTTCAGAGACTCGGAGGAAATATCAATTCCAATAATCTTTCCACTATTTTGCAAATAGCTCTCTAAAATCTTAAAGTTGAACCCTATGCCACAAGCAACATCAAGAACAGTGGAGTTAGGAGTTAACTTTAAAGAAGCAATAGACTTTTTCCGATAAATGGAATTCTCCGTGGACCTTCCAAACAGCGCATCCAAATATAGGAACAAGGGGAACCTAGCAAACCTATCATATAACAATTTAATATCATAATCGCCGAAATGCATATTGACCTACCGTCTGCCAGTTTAATATGTGCCTCAGACAATAGTTGTTTGTGAAATTTATCCATTAATTTCCTTAAACTCTTTGATTTCTCTCTTAGAAACTTTTCTGTATAGTCTTCTAATAATATCTGGTCTCTAATGAATCATTTCAAGAATAATTACCCAAACATGGCATCTCCAGCTGCTATATTAGAGGTCTAATGAAATATTAATGTTTTCGTCGCAATGGGTCAGTCTTTAAAATTTTCTTGGCAGAACATTTTAGATAAAACTTCCTATAGTTAGTTTCTTACAATTTCTCATAATTCTTTAATTCACTTTTACTGTTTAACAAATAGAAGACGTTAAAGTAAAATTTAGTAACAAACATATCGAAATTATGTTTAAGTTGTTTATAGACTGGAAACTGCAACTTACCTCAATTTGACTATTTGTCTCCTGCTAAAATCGCATTTAAAATTTAAGGAAATAGATTGTCAAAACAATTCGCATATCTGGGGTAATTCAAGTTTTAATAAGTTAGTTGCTTCATTGTGGCCGTTTATGAACTATCTTTATCATTTTCATTTGTTTTCTTACTTTGATTTGCTGAACTACGGCGAGAATAAAAACCGTTATTCCAATTACGGTAACGATCAAAAAACCGTATTTTTCAATTATTTGACTTCCAATGTTTTCTCTACCTGGAGTGACACTTGGGGCAATATACGCGATGTAAAGTGGATCGTAGCTTATTGACATGTTATTCCAGACCGGGAAGATAACTCTGTAGACTAAACGGGAACTTTGAACTTTTAAGTCCATGTTATCACTCAACTTTGTGGAAATACTTTCTAAGTAGTTTCTTAACGTTTCTTCGCAACTTATCATCAAACTGTTAGCCCAGTAGATTTCATCTCCAGGTAGCAGATAAACATTGTAGCGTGCTACAATGGCGTTGTATTTTGTTTTTCCATGAATCGTATAGTTATTGTTAAAAACAAATTTAAATGCTGTTATTTCGGAGATTTTGATATCAGCCTCGTTCATGCGTGTTATATTTTCGTTTGCATAAGTTTTGTTACTAATGATATTTATTGTGTAGTTTTCCTTTACTAACATTGATGTAGCGAAAAGAAAAGACAGGCTTAGATTGCTAAATGATATTGGAATGTTACACGTAAATTCACCTAAATCCATGCTAAGCTTAAGATATGATATATTGTTTTGAATCCAATAGTTAAATTTAAACTCGAGGAAGCTTAAATAGGCTTCCCATAGCATTTTGAAAAACAGGGGATACCGCTCCCCACTTATGGGATCCACAACCCAGGAAGACGGTTCTTCCTCCACGGCTTCTTCAATAATTCCTTGTACTTCTTCGTATCTTATGCCCCAAACATAGTGTATTGTTCCATTAATGTTTTGCTTTGTGGGGACGGTTAGGCTAACATATTTTGAAGCATTAAGGATGAAAAAATATCTGATTTCATCAACTGTTTTATTAAAACCATCAGAGAAATCTGCATCTAAAAGAAAATTATTATTCAGGTCCTCAAATATTTCAAAACCTATAAGTGCATTTCCTATAAAAATTTCACTTCCATTCACAGTACGGTAATATTGGCCTAGAAAGAATTGAATTGGTGATGGAAAGAACACTGAGTACATAGATAAGAACAAAACACGTGTACCCAGTGTATTCAACGAGACATACCAGAAATCAAAGCTATGAGTCTTATTTATGAAGCCGTAATCGATTTCCTTCTCAAAATCTATTTTTTCAGCAGCAGCGATTTTTGGATAAGATAAGGGTAAAATAGGAGCCGCCAAGCTAGTTATGACGATGACTGAAATTAGTGATAGACTAATAATGGTTGATTTCATTTTTTTATCCCTCGAATGCTCTTAGTTTTAAGTCGCCATGGAGGTCGTCCCCTTAGTTATTCTAAGAAATCCTAAAACTTACACATATTTTAATTTATGTTTTGAACAATTTGTTCAAATATTTGAACACTGCAAAAAATAAAAGTTAGGCCTCCTTAGTTTACTGTGAGACTTGTACCTCTATCTACTGAGGGAAGTTAATTGAACGATAAGGAAGCTGTGGATGTAGGGCTTAAAAAATCTGAAATCGCTGTTTACTGGGTAGTTTTTGAAAAAGGTCCTCTGGGTCCAAGAGAAGTCCAGAGGTTCACAAATTTTACAAGTCCGAGCAAAGCTTTGCACCACCTAGAGAAACTTAAGGATATGGGAATTCTAAAGAAAAATAGCCTTGGCAAATACTATGTTGTTAAACGCGTTAACTCCGGTATTCTACGCTTTTATCTCCCAGTTAGAAACCGACTAATTCCCCGAGCACTAATATACGCTGTTTTGGTAACCTTGCTAAACGTTATATTACTTTTAATATTTCACGGGAGTGTTCCACTAATTTTTTTCACACCATCTCTATTAGCAGTAATAATACTTTGGTATGAAACATTTGACTTATGGAAAATGAAAAAAGAACTACTAAAAGGTTAAAATAGAAGCCTACAAGCACTACATAAACTTATTAAACCATCAACATGAATTTGTAGTCCAAAATAAACACCAAGTGAAAAGAAGACCCGCTATATCTACCTTAAATCGTCACCCGTAAATTTGATGCATGAAAGAGTACTTATAAAGTGAAACTCTTTACATAATGTAGAGATCGAGTAAATATATAATTGTTCATATGTGTTTGTAGATTTGGGAAGATATATAGTCTATAGTGGTAATTTTCATAATTATGTATGTCAATTAATAGTTTGAAGTAAGTTAATAGATTGTGAGATGACTAAATTTGTCTTCCGTTGAGAAAGTTACCATACCTAGTTTAATTAAGATGAAAAAGAAAGGTAAGAAGATTGCAATGATTACAGCTTACGATTATCCTACAGCTTTGCTGGTTGACAGGGCTGGTGTAGATATTGTTCTTGTTGGAGATTCATTAGGTATGGTTGTTTTAGGCTATGAGTCAACTATTCCTGTTACTCTTGAAGATATAATTCATCACACCAAAGCTGTTTCTAGGGCTGTTAAACGCGCTCTTGTTGTTGCCGATATGCCATTCATGACTTTTAACGTTAGTATAGAGGAAACAATAAGAAATGCTGGAAGGCTTATTAAGGAGGGTGGAGCTGAAGCTGTTAAACTTGAAGGCGGGGAAGAGGTTAAACATGTGGTTAAAGCTCTTGTTGACGCTGGTATACCTGTGATGGGTCATATAGGTTTAACTCCTCAGAGAATTGCCATGTACGGTGGATATCATGTTAGGGGTAAAAGTGTCACAGTAGCTAAGAAACTTATTAGAGATGCTAAAGCCTTAGATGAGGCTGGTGTTTTCTCAATAGTTTTGGAGCTTATGACTGCTGAAGTGGCTAAGATAATTACTGAGGAGGTTTCTGTTCCAACTATTGGTATAGGTGCTGGGCCTTACTGTGATGGCCAAGTATTGGTGTTTCATGATATGCTTGGTCTTTTTGAGCGTTTTACGCCACGGTTCGTGAAGAAATATGCAAATTTAAGTGAAATTATTTTAAATGCGGTTCAAGAATACGTTAAAGAAGTTAAAGCGGGAGAATTCCCCTCCGAGGAGCATAGCTTTTATATGAAAAAGCAGAAGTACGAGAAATTATTGGAGGCTCTCGGTAAAAAACAAGAAGAGGAAGAAAAATAACTGTTTTATTCGATTTTACGTATTTCTTCATATCTGT
>JAEOSG010000163.1 GCA_016840485.1 Candidatus Baldrarchaeota archaeon | reverse complement strand
ATATAATACTAAAAATGGTGATTAACATTGATTGAAAAAGTAGATGTTTTGATAATTGGAGCCAGCGCAGCTGGTTTCACCGCAGCTTTAACTGCCAGAAAATACAATAAGAACGCGAGTATTATGGTTTTGAGAAAGGAAGAGGCAACACCAGTTCCATGTGGAATTCCCTACATCTTCGGAACGTTATTCGATGTGAAAAAGAACTGTATGCCAGACGGTGTTTTGATAAAGAACAATGTAAAAATACTCACCAAAGAAGCAAAAGCCATAAACAGAGATAAAAAAACGGTTACTCTTGCGGATAATACGGAGATAGGCTATGAAAAACTAATCTTATGCACAGGATCAACTCCAGTAAAGCCTCCGATACCAGGCATAGATCTTAAGAATGTGTTTTTCGCCCAGAAGGATACGGATTACTTGAATGATGTGCTAACTAGATTAGGAAAAGTCAAGGACGTAGTTATTATCGGAGGCGGTTTCATAGGCGTAGAGTTTGCAGATGAGTTTCGAAAGAGAGGGCTAAACGTAACAATCGTTGAACTTTTGCCTCGCTGTTTGCAATTAGTCTTTGACGAGGAATATTGCATCATGGCCGAAGAGAAACTTCGGGAGAGAGGAGTACATGTAATAACGAAAACCAGAGCTGAAGAAATAGTAGGCAAAGAAGAGGTTGAAAAAGTCCGATTGAGCAGCGGAGAAGAAATAAAAGCAGACATAGTGCTTATCGGAATAGGTGTAAGAGCGAACACCATACTTGCACAAGATGCGGGTTTGAAGATAGGTGAGCAGAGAGGAATATGGGTAAATGAATACATGCAGACAACAGATGAGAACATATTCGCGGCCGGCGACTGCGCGGAGAAATTCTCCTTCTTCACTGGAAAACCTACAGGCTTAAAGCTTGCTTCAATAGCTTGCCGAGAGGCGAGGATCGCGGGGGTAAACATCTTCGGATTGAAAAGAAAGAATCCAGGCGTTATAGGAAGCTTCTCAACGATAATTGGGGACCTCGGCTTAGGAGCCGCAGGATTAGTGGAAAAGGCTGCAAAAGAAAATGGTTTTGACGTGATAACAGGTCAAGCTGTTGGAATGGACAAACATCCAAGCGCGATGCCGGAATGCAGAGAATTAAAAATAAAGCTCATATTTGACCGAAAATCGGGGGTTGTCTTAGGTGGAGAGATAGCCGGGGGAACTACAACGGCGGAGCTGACAAACATCGTTTCATTGATGATAGAGAGAAAAATGACTATGGATGAGATTGCAACATTCCAGTATGGAACACATCCGGCATTCACATGTTCCCCAGTTGGATATCCGATTGCAAACGCAGCTGAAGATGCAATTGTGAAGATGTAAGCTAATTCGCCCCTCTTCTATTTTAAGATTGTTTGAAGATCTTCAAGAAAACGTTAAATTTTTTCCCTCTTCCAGCAATTATAGATTGATCGGATATCAAAATGAGAAATTAAAGAAAACCTGGTTTTTCATTATCATTCTGCTTTTTGAAGGGTTTCTGGATGAGGGATATAAAAGGAGAAAACACGTATTCTCCGTCTTCAAATCTTCACGGCTTTTATGCAGACGAAGCCTTTTCCTTCAGGATTTTTCTGATGGTTCTTCAATCCGGGGTTTAGCACATGGAGAATAGCTTAATGTAGATTTCACCGCAACTATCCTGAGGGAACATTTCTTTAATAACTATTTAATTTCCCTCAAAAGCATAGAAATGGGCGTGACGATAGAAGATGTGACCCGCCTTTCCCTTCTTCATGTACTCCCTGCCCCCAGCTGGAATCTCTTGGAACTATGCAGACCGCGAGTTCACCGCGGTAGCGTAGAACTCTCATCGCCTCTAGAATAACCTCTTCCGGAGAATCGAGGAAGCATATAATCACGGTCATAAGTATAAAATCAAAAGTTTCATCTTTGAATGGCAGATGTTCACCGACCGCTCGGACTGGCTTGACTCTGTAGGCTGATGCAAATTTAAGCATGTTCGCAGATGGGTCTACACTACATCGACGGATGCTTGAGAATCTAGGTTCCAGTTCTAACTCCAATAGATAATCCTCTGCCTTGAAGTTTCACGAATCTTCACTTTGGCTTCGCATTCAAAGAGAATCAGGTTTTCTCGATACCAAGAATCATATCTTTCTGCGTGTTCATCAAAAACCTTGTATATCAATCTACACAGCCTTATGTCTTCAACATGTATTCTTTTCTTTAAGCCGGGTCTTTAAAGCTTTAACTTTTTCTTCCATGCTTCCTTCTTTGTCTCTTCTATCATCAATCCGTATGGTTGTTACTACACGTTTCACGTCTGCTTTGAATATAGCTTCATGCGCGGCTCTAACTATATTTAAGGCTTCATCTATGTTTCTAGCCTCAAAAATTGTGCACATAGGTGTGATTTCATATTTTACTTTCCGCTTTTCTAACTCCTTTAGCACAGGAACTAGAAACTTGGAGACGCTTACGCCTACGCCTAGAGGAATAATGTTGAACTCAACTATAACCATTATTTTTCACCACAATCATTAAGGAGAAACATCAGATATAATCCCTCCCGCATAGTTCGGAAAGAAATAAATCTGTGCAATAGCACATATTACGCAAAAACTAATTGCTTGAAGGCGAGTCATACGTTTCCGACACACAAAGATTGTAGAAACTTCAGAAACGGAGTTTGTATGCTGCTTGGAGTTCCAGTAAACCCTAATGGACCGGCATGCCCAAGATTCACAGCTAGAGATCTTACTCCGCCTCTCGCTCCTCAGCAGAAACCCTTAACCACCAGTGCTATCCCATTCTCACAGCCTTCCAAAAGCACAACGTCAGAAGCGAGTCTTGCAGAATTGAAGCATAGGCTTGACGAGGCAGAGGTTAAACTCAGAAAGATCAAGGCCATGCTTAACAGAATTAAATAAGGATGTCTGAAAGGAAGCGTTAAGTCTTACAACTAACAATCAGCAGCCTATTCATTCTAATGACATTAGAAGAACGTATAGGCGATCAGTGTGAGCTTTATTGCTTTTTTAATCGATGATTATATCATTAACGTTTTATTAAGGCTTTAAGGATGTCTGTTCTTGTAATTATTCCTACAAGTTTCTTTGGATTTTCTGGGTTAACCACCAATATTCGTCCTACATTATGTAAATTCATCTTTTCAAATGCTTCTAATATTGAGTCACGCGGATGCACTACGATGAGATTCTTATTTGCAACCTCGCCTACAAAAATCTCGTCCCTTTTCTCCTTCGGAATTCTTGAAGCATCTTCAAAAGTTATAATACCAATTAACTCGTTGAGAGAGTTCATAACTGGATATCCCATATGATGATGCTGTGTCATAATATCTAGAAGATGATTAATCGTAATGTCCGGCCTAACTGTAACAACTTTTCTAGTCATTATCTTATTTACGGACGAATCGGTCAAAGACAACATTTTTTGAGGCTTATGGAATAATAAGCGATTTATGAGAGGCATTACAGGCTTATTGAGTCTTTCTCTTCTCTTTGCTTCTTCAAAGGCGATCTTCTTTTTATGCGAGGCCATTGCTAAGAGATTCGTAAAAACGTCAGGAACATCTTCTATCTCCATAGTTCTTAATACGCCATCTTTAACAGCGCCGTTAAATAGTGATTCCCCTTTCTTTGTTCTAATAATAACGATTGACCATCTTTTTAGTGGAGGAGCACCCCCAACAGATATATCTGAAAGCTCAGAGGCATAATCCATACACATTTTACAGGCATCTAATACATGTGAAAGAACATCTTTTGTGGAAATTCTAATAACTCTCTTATGGGTATAAACATTATATGTTTCAGTAAGTGTTATCTTCTCTATGTCGGAAGCTTTAACCTGAAAACTTTCTTTCAAGTATTTTAGGAGACGATCTAAAGAAAAATTCCATAAGCAAAACAAGCCTATAGTCAATGTCAAACTTTCCACAATCTTATGTTGCCATGCTTCGAGCTTGCGAATAGCAAGAATCTGATGCGGCAAACCTACAAACGCTATCCTTTTCTTACCATATCCACGTACTGCATCTCCGAAGGCTTGAACAACAGTTGAAGGAGAAAACTTACTGTCCACAGCTGAGAGGCAACTGTCAGGAACTAAACAGATTAAAGGTTTAAGCTTCAATGGAGATTGCGGGCTTACCTCTGAAACTATAGCGCTATCAATAAGACCTTTGTCCATAGCGTATGTAAGCAATGCTGTGACAACACCGCCGCCATGACTTGCTTCTCTAAGCCGTGAGTCTACTGATTGTGATAACATCAGCCTTATGTACGGTCCTATTGCCTCTCTAACATTTGGTGCATTCTTAACGAAGCTCATCGCTTCAAAGATTAAAGATTCAGTATGGGGACAAACATCATAACAGACAGAGCATTGGTCTAAAAAATTTGAACAATCATAATGGTGAATTTCATTATCTTTCACTTTAATCGCGTGAACTGGACATGCAGCTTCGCAAGCAGCGCAGAAAGTGCAAAAACCCGGTTTAATTATCTTTTCTTCCAAGTCATTAAAAGCAATTAATTCATTCTTTCCTTTCATAAGGAGAATCTCCATAATATTCTTGGGAAGAAAAAAATATAAACTTTATTGGAAGTTGATGCATATAGAAGATATTGGAGAAAAACTAAAATTGGATTATCTATCGTGATCTGCTGGACAGTTGTCTAAACTCCAGTAAATTACAGGCACATCAGCCACGTAAACTCCCTTTAAAAGTTTAGGCAACAAGGATAGGATAACATCGAAGGTTGGTCCTCTTATCTTAGCTCTATATGGAGTGTTTGATCCTGTACTAACTAGATGGAAGCATAGTTCTCCTCTGGCGCTTTCAACGCAATTTAATGCTTCTCCTTTAGGTACACGGTTGAAAGCTCCAAGCCTTTTCCTAAAGGGACCTGAAGGCAACGTGTTTAACGCTTCTTCAATTATGTTAAGACTTTCCTCTATCTCTAACCTTCTAACCAGCGTTCTATGATATGCGTCGCCTTCCTTAAACCTTGGAATCTTGAAGCTTAATTCTTCATATGCGGCATAAGGAGTGCTTATGGTTCCTGTAATGGTTGTCATGTTAAAGTTTAGAATGCATCAGGCAGTTGGCACGTCAACCGCAATGATGATATTCACCTCTATAGGTGGGGTATTTTCCTATATTATGGAAGGACTAAACGTACCGGAATTGCCAGAATATTCAATTGGCTACGTAAATCTTTTACAGTGGATTCTTTTGGCTGGAACGAGCGTTCCGATGGCTCAGGTAGGCGTCAGAACTGCTCATAGGCTTCCAGCTAAGCAGCTGAAATTCGTCTTCATAGCCGTCATGATATACATGGGGCTGAAGATGATGGGAGTATTCAGCTGGTTACACTTGCCGATTTAATTTTCTCATAAAAAGGAAACTTTATAAGATATGATGAATTTTTTGATAATGTTAGAAAATTGGTTGTGATAAATATTGTGTTGCAACGGATACAGAGACTTAGACAAGGCAAGAAGATTTCAGATGTATTTTAGGGCTCTGCACTGTCCAATCAGATGGATGATAATCCGCATTATAGGAGACGAGGAGAAGAGCAGCGGTGAGATTCTTGAAGG
>JAEOSG010000162.1 GCA_016840485.1 Candidatus Baldrarchaeota archaeon | reverse complement strand
GACATTACTTGTTTTACCTGTTTTTCTGCGCGTAGCATTTTTATGCTTTTACCGTCTACTAAGATGGCTGTGTTTGACTCTTTTCTTAAAATGTGTCTGCTCCATGCACCGCAATTCGCTACTCTACTAGATTCGTCTATTCCCGGTATGTGGGTATGCCCCATTATCAGCCATGAGTTTTCTTCTATCTTTAGAATTTTTCTTAGCAATTTTTCTAGAAATAGATTTACTCCAAGTAGTTTTAATGTTCTATTAATTGTTGCCGCGATGCCTCCATCCCTACTAGCATAATCTCCATGGGTAATGTACAATGCGATATTCTTCGAAACAAGTCTTAGAATTCCATCTATGACATGTATTTGGATTGAATTTAGTTGAAATTCTATGTTCTTATTTATTTTTGGGTCATGAGAAGACTTACTTGGTACATAAAAAATTGTTAAGCCTTCTTGGTTGATATTTAATTTCTTTAAGATTTTTTCAAGTATTTTTACAAGTTTTTCCTCTTCTATTTCTTTGTGTTTATATTCGATGAAATCGCCTGCAATCACCAAATATTTAACATCCTCCTTTTTAACAATTTTTTCTAAAGGCTTATACTTGATGTTTGAAGGCTTTAAGTGTAAATCTGACACTATAAGAATCTTTTTGTTTACCTCTATTTTAAAGGTGCTTATATTAGGTTTATAGTAAGTTGTTAGCCACGGAAAGTTCCATAGAACAAACATGATGAAAATGATCGTCAGAATAAGGAGAAATACCCATGTGAAACTCAAGGAGACCACCTATCTAGCTTAGATATGCTACTGAGTTATTAAGTTAGTGGATTGCTGAAAACTGAATTTAAATTATTTTGATTTCGAAGACAACGACAAAATGTTCTATATAGTTTTTTGACATTTCCCTTGTTAAAGACCAGTGGTGTTATTTGAAAAAATTTAGTAGATCATTTAAATGGAAAATTTCGAAATCTGGGATTTCTGTGGGCGTTATTGGCTCTTGGACCGAAAATATTCCTTGTTTTACTCTTATCGTTTCCATTCCAAGGATTTTTGCGGGTTTTATGTCGTGATCAAGTCTGTCTCCTATCATGAAGGTTGTATTAGGACTGGAATTAGCTTCTCCAAGGGCATGTAAAAATATGTTTAAATTCGGTTTACGGTAACCGACATTCTCGGAAATTACTATTAAATCAAAATAAGGGAAAAGTTTCCATTCATCTTCAAGATATTCTTTAACCCTTGAACTTTGGTTTGCAATTATTCCCAGTTTATATCTTCTAGACATTTCTTCGAGTATTTTTTCAACTCCTAGGTAGGGATGAATTTTTTTTCAAGGTATTGATTGGCTATTCTCGATTTATAGTAGCTAATAATTGATGAGGTGACTTCTTTGTCTTGGCTAAGATCAAAGCACAGATTTTCTATTATGTCTGTAAAGAAGTAGTCGCCGTATCTTCTTGTGAAAACTAGTTCCTCTACCTTTTCATAAATATCATCCATATGTACTTTAATGTCATGTTCTACCAACATTCTGTATATTTCTTTGAAAACTAAGCTGATAAACGGTTCTTCATCTAAGAGGGTGCCTCCCAGGTCAAAAAATACCCACAAAGCCATAACTCCCCCATATCTGACCTACAATAACACTTTCTAATTTATCTACTGAAACCATCTTAATAAATTTAAAGTCATATTACCGATTTAATTTTATAGTCTGATTGAAATGTCGGCTTTTGCACTAATATAGAAGCCATTTATTAAAGTTTTTTATTACCATCTTTAAAGTGAATCTTTTAACCAATTGTTGTTAATAGGGACAATTAACAGCATTTCTGCTGAGGAAAATGCTACTACAAGAAGAATACCTAGGATTTTGACTTTTGAGATCGCTATAAAGTATATGAGGATTGGTAGGCCTATTAGAAGAGCCACACTAACTAGCATAAACAGGATAAATGCTACTTGCTTTTGCATTTCATAGAATGACAATCCTTCTTCTTTAAAGCTTTTAACCATTTTACTCATGATTATGTAAGATGAAACATAAATTCCTGGCGTAATTATAATAAATAGCATCGAAGTATGTATATTCAGTGCGTGGAACAATATGGATGTCAAAATGAGTATAGCAGTTAAAGAAAGGTAGGATATTGTTATGAGAAGTGCTTTTGCCTTTATAAGTGTGCGATGTCTTAGTGGAAGTGTAAAAGTGTACATTCCAGCTTTACCGTCAACTAACATTAATGTTATGGAAAACATTGGATAGAAAAAGATTAACATTCCAAAGATGGAAGTTAGGAATGAGGGGTCAAAGGCTCCAAATATAACCGGAAGAAGATAAATAAGAAACATGACAACTGGAAAGACTATTATAAATGATAAACTTGGGCTTCTTGAGGCTAAGCGAAAATCTCTTTTCATAACCGCTATCAGCGGATTAGATATCGATATTTTGAAAACTCGTGGAATATCATGTTTTATTGTTTGCATCCTCATACCTTCGAAAGGCAGAGTTGTTATAGTTTTCATTAACCATTTTATGCCGTAAAAAGTCAGGAAACACATAAGAATTGTTGAAATTAAAGCAATTATAGCTGTAGACTTTGTTAAGAGGAAACAATTGGTTAATAATACGCTATACATGTAAGCTAGAGATAGAGGGAAAAATGCAACGATTATATTTCTTAGGTACGGTGGCCAATTGTTGAAGAAGTTCATTAAGATTGGCATAAGTTCCATGAAGAGCGAGCCGAAGGCGTATGTGCCGAAAGCTAAAATCCCCCACATAATCATGAGGATAAATCGACCGATGCTTTTCAATTTTGATCCACTAGATTGCGTGATTTTTGAGAAATATGTTTTAGCAAGGTACAATGCAACAATCGCAGCCAAAGAAATAACAATAAAACATAGAGGTACACCGAGGACGAAGGGAAATATCGAATATGAAGAGATGCTTAAAACGATTGGAAAAGTTAAGGCGGCTAGAATTGCTGGAATATCAAAGGTTCTAAAATATGCTAATAACGTTACTTTAGCTAAGTCCTCATCAGAAAGAGGCAAGATCGCAATTGGTTGAAATATATCTACAGAAAGAAATATGGATGATGTGAAAAGCGAGGAAAAAATTATAATGAAAAATATTAGTAGAAAATATCCCGAGACTATAATGGTTTCACCAAATATGATATCTCCATTAATGGAAACTGATCCTGCATAGGACATGCCTACCGCTAACGCAGCACCCATTATGCAAATAAATATTGACAATAATATTTTATGCATTCTTACAGAAGATAATAGGCGTTTTACAGCTCTGATATCGCTTAGATCTACCGTTGATTGCTGCAAAAGTAGGGCCCTAAAGTTAACTTCACGGTAAATAACGCCTGAGATTCTCCACATCTCTGAGAGCTTCATTTTCTACCAAACGCCTCCCTCAACATATTCACAACTTCAGCAACCTCTTCTTCCTGTTCCGTTGTCTTTAGGAATATTTCTTCTAGGCTTGCGCCAGCTTTATGAATAAGTTGTCTAAGTTCATCGACCGTTCCCTCTGCAACAAGTCTACCTTTATCAATTATTCCAACCCGTGTACAGAGGTGTTCTGCAAGTTCCATTATATGTGTAGAAAGTAGAACTGCCCCTCCATTTTCAATATGAATGGAGAGAAGTTCTTTAAAAATCTTTGAAGATCTAACGTCTAAACCTCTTAAAGGTTCGTCAAGTACTAGAAGGGGCGGGTCGTGTAGCAAGGCTGCTATTATTGCGACTTTCTGTTTTGTTCCGGTGGAAAGAGTTGCGATCGGTGAATCATAATATTGTCTTATGTTGAAAGCATCTACAAGGGAACCTATTTTGAAAGATACATCCATAGAAAGGTTTCTTACGGATGAAATAAACTCGAAAAGCTCCCTTGGAGTTAAAGACTCATATAGTACGACATCTTCAGGTACGTATCCAATCCTTTTCTTTACTTCAATTGGATTATCTACGGGAGAAATGCCAAATACCTTAACTTCTCCTGATGTAGGTTTTAAGAGGCCACATATTATTTTAACTGTTGTTGTTTTCCCAGCACCATTGGGTCCTAGAAGTCCATAAACTTCACCTGACCTAACTTCAAACGAAAGGTTATTTACTGCTATAACTTCACCGAAATATTTAACTAAGCCCTTAACTTGGATCACTCTCTCTGACAAAGCCAGCACACACCTTGTAGGTCGCCCTGAACTCTTAACTAAACATAACATTCGTCTTATTATAATTAATTTTAGTTACTTGTATTACAATTTAGATGTATTGGCTACATAATTTGTTAAGTTTACATTCCTTACATTTTTTATTCTTACAGAAAATTCTGTTTATATATTCTAATGCGAGTAATTTTGTAGGATCATTAGGATATACAGTTTTTCCTAGCTCTTGTAGTGCAATATAATTGTGACTGCTGAATGTATGGCTTCTTGTAATTTTCCTTTTGACAATTTTTAGTTTTTGGGCCGTTTTTATTAGACCGGGAAAATAAGGTATTCTTAGAAGGCTATATGGCATTTTCCAGATATTGTAGCATTTAATGACTAGATAAATGAACGTATTGGCTGTTGAAGGAGAAAAATGGGGAAAACAAATAAGTGAATATCTTAATTTCATAACCAACCCTTCTATATCTGTTCTCCACTTAATGCCAGCTAGTGTTCCGACATCACTATCTATGAACCAATATCGCCAAGTGGGAATTTCCTTAACTGCTTCAAAAAGTGAAAAAGCTACTATTGCATCTACAAATTTATTGAAGTCCTCAAAAACATGTTTTTCACATTTGTTTAAAAAATTTTCAAACAATAGGAAAGAAGAGAGTTCAGTTATGGGTACTCGACCGTAATTCATAGATCTTATACCACTGATTTCTAAGGAAGTTTTAAAGCATTCACTTAATATATCTTTCATGCTTGCTGTTTTTGAAACTTTACTTACCATGTCTTTGAAGAATTTAACGCAACAACTATCTAGTTTTGTTAGGATCCGTCTTATCTGTTTAACTTTACTTTCCAAGTTTTCAGACAGAAACTCCCCCTAATTTCTCTAACCTTTTCGTTTAGCATGTTTGCGTTCCACTCCTTTTGCAGATGGACAGAAATTTCTAAACCAGCAGCCTTTTTCACCTAAATAATCCGAATATTTGTTACATTGCTGTCGTAGGCACCATTCTCTACCTATGAGCCATAGACCAGTAGCTAAACTTGGATCATTTGGTTTAACTGCGACACCTAACCAGAATAAGCATCTGAAGCCTTTTCTCGGTTCCTTTTCAGCTATATGGGATAATGAAAGCAAATTAAGCCTAGAAAGCGTGGAAACAGAAAATACATCTATTAATGGGTAAATGTACCTTCTAACTTCCTCATTCCATACATTCATTATCCTGCCGCTTAAAAACATCTGTAAACATGCTGTTTTGAAACCTAAACTTGGAAAGGACATCAAACATTTATAAACGTCCCCAACCAGGTTATGAAGTTCTTTTCTGTTAAATGCAACACTTCTAACAACCCAACCAACGTTTCTAGCACCACCATAACTCGGAGCATAGCGAGAAACTTCATCTATAACAAAGCGACGCAAATTTTCAGCATATTCCTGGAAGGATTCAAA
>JAEOSG010000161.1 GCA_016840485.1 Candidatus Baldrarchaeota archaeon | reverse complement strand
CTCTTTTCTGTGCTTCCATTCTAACTTTGTTTGCTTCATCTGGCGCTGGTGTTTTCTTTTCTCTGTCTTTTACGAGTTCTATTCCTATCATTAAACCTTTACCTCTAACATCTCCTATCAGTTTATGTTTCTCCATTAGCTCGTTTAGCCCTTCCATGAATATTTTCCCGATCTCCAAAGCTTTTTCGTGGAGTTTTTCTTCAAGTAGAACTTTTATGTTTTCCAGTGCTGCTGCACACATAACTTCGTTGCCGCCGTAGGTTGAGCAGTGATCTATTGGGCCCATGACGCTTGCAACTTCTTCCGTAGTTACTACCGCAGCTATTGGAACGCCGCTTGCAATTCCTTTGGCTAGTGTCATGATGTCTGGTTCAACATTGTACCATTCTATGCCGAAAAGTTTTCCCGTTCGTCCAAATCCTGTTTGAACCTCGTCGTCAATAAATAGTGCTCCGTGCTCTCTGAATATTTTTACTGCTTCTGGTATGTATTCTTTGGGTGGGACAATTATTCCTCCTTCGCCGAATATTGGTTCACAGATGAATGCTGCGATGTCTCCTGTTGTTTGAAGGTAAATTAAATCTTCTAGGTATTTTGCGCAGTGTATGTCACATTCCGGATATTCCAATTTGAACGGGCATCTATAGCAGTAGGGTGGAAAGGCGTGTACAACTCCTAGATGAACATACGTGCTTAACCCGTCTTTGTACTTGTTTTTCCCGGTTAAAGACATAGCATATGCAGTTCTTCCATGGAATGCTCCCATTAGGGAAACTATTTGTGCTCCAGGTCTACCGTGCTTCTTAACCTGATATTTTTTTGCAAATTTTATTGCGTTTTCAACAGCTTCAGCACCTACGCTGCAAAATAATACTTTTGAAAGTTTTTTAGGAGTTATTTCAACTATTTTCTCTGCTAATAAGGCTGTTGATACTGTGTAAAAGTCCCATGAAACATGCCATATTTTTGCCGCGGCTTCTTGTATTGCTTTTACAATACGTGGATGACAATGACCAACGTTTACAGCTGCATAGCCTGCATGACAGTCGATGTATTCTTTACCATCTAAATCCTTAACTATAGCTCCTTTACCTTCTACTATTACAACTGGCCATCTTCCCTCAGTTGTAGAAGGAATTACGTATTTTGTTTGTTTTTCAATTATCTCCTTACTATTCATTTCCCATTCCCCACATAACACGTGTATTTGTATATTTTAAGAAATAAAAGTCTTTATCTTAACCTTTTTAACAAGTCTTCAATTTCTTCTAATGCCTTTTCGAATTCTTCCCGCGATACTGGTTTAGCTGAATGGATTGCGAGATTTCTCAAAGTATTTATTTCATATAAAGTTCTTTCCTCCTTTTCATCAATTATTCCAGTTTCCTTTAGATATGGTATACAAGCTGAAAAATATGGTAATTTTAACCCTCTTTTTTCTTCTAAATGTTTTTTAGCTGCGATTTCAGCTGCTTGGACAAGGTATATTAATGCTGCTCCGAAATGTTCTTTTCGAGCTAGTTTTCTTGCTTCATTGAGACAGTATCTTATTGGATTTATACTGCCCATTTAATCACCCTTTTATAGATTTCCTCCAGCTTTCGAGTTCCCAGTTCCTTAAAGGCTTTGATATATTCTTCTTTGATCTTGGCAAGTTCAAAAATAGCTCCTACAGTGGATGTTGGCGGAAGAATGCCATTTTTATATAGTATGTATTTTGCAGCAAACCCTATGGCTGTAAGAACTTGAGGTTCGTAGATTAAACTATTTATTTTGGCTGTTTCGAAAAGAATTTGTGAGGTTTCTAAAAGTTTTTCTGGGTTAAATGAAGATAGGTTAGGCACTTGAACTTTTGTTGTAAGCGGTATCCCTTTCTTAAATATTAAGTATAGGTTGAAGTCCATTGACTGCATTAAATTTCTCTTTTTTACAAAAGTTACATGCATTGATGAAAATGTTTTTTCAAGTGTTTCCCAGTTTTCATCGGCAACTATAAGTAAATCTATATCACTGGCTTGAGAAGCTAAAAGATCTGCAACAGAACCATAAAGGTAAATAGGATACTTCAACCTCATTGAATCAATTAAGTTCATAACTTTAAAGTATTTAGTTAAGGAAGTAATGATTCGATCTAATGGTTTCGCTAAATATTTACCTCTTTTTAATCTAATAATCCAACCACGTTTAACCAGCCTTGATAAAGCAACCCTAACAATATCCTTACTCGAACTTAAAGTGTTAAAAGCATCACTGAGAGTAAATGGAGACAAACCATACGTATCCCATAAAATCATGAATATTTTAGCTTCCCATTTCGGAACCCACATACAAAAATGTATGAAACAATTTATTAATAAACATATTGTTTCAAAACCCCCCTCCACACAAATAAATAAGAGTAATATTTTATACTCAAGGTCGAAGTTGACTCAAAATGTTAAGCTTTGTAACCGCACCATTTTAGTATTCCTAGAGCTATGACTTTTGTTGCTTCTATTACATCGTTTACATTTACCCACTCATTTATTGCATGCATTTGTGTAATCGTACCAGGCCCAAATACGATGGTTGGTATTCCTTCCCACACAAGAATTCTCATGTCACTTGCACCCTCATGTCCCTTAACTACGGCTTCTCTACCGAGGCTTTCTTTGAAGGCCTCCTTAAATGTTTGAACTATTGGATGATTCGGATCTATTTCAGCTGGAGCTCCGCAGTATCCCTTAAACTTTACTTCTGGAGGATTATATCTAAGCCATGGATCAAGTTTTGCTCTTTCTTTGATGAATTCGATGAATTCTCTTTGAGCGTCTTCTACTTTCTCATTTGGTAATATGCCCATTCTCCCCTTTATTATGCATATTTCTGGTGGGTTGCTTGGGAAAGTTCCTGATTGAAACACACCTACGAAGAGGCCGAGGGCTCCACGTGGATCTGGATACAGTGGATGTTTCTTTTCTTTAACTCTTATCTCATATAGTTCTTTTATTGCTTGGAATATCTTGTATCCTTGCTCTATTGGGCTTACATGTTCCCATATACGTGACATCGACGCTGATCTTCCGCGAACAAGGATTTCAAACCACATGCTACCGGAAACAGCTGGCTGTATCTCCAAGTCGCTTGCTTCACAATTTATAGCTGCATCTGCACGATAACCCTTTAAAACGCATGCTAATGTTCCATTGCTAGTATTTTCCTCGTCTACAACATATTCAAGTATGACATCTCCCTTAAGCTCAATTCCTTGGTCTAAGATGAATTTTAGTGCCATTGTCATTGCTGCAAGACCGCTTTTCATGTCTGATGCTCCTCTACCATAAAGTTTACCGTTTTCTATTACTCCGCCAAATGGGTCGTGTTTCCACGCTTCTCTCGGACCTGGGTCGCATACATCTACGTGTCCATTAAAAAGTAAAGATTTCCCTCCTCCACTACCTTTGTAAATTCCCACAACGTTCGGTCTACCTTCATAGCCTATTTTTATTTTCTCGTAGTATGGGCTTTTCTTCAATTTGTCCACGTCTGGTTCAAACATATCGATTTTTAGTCCCATGGATTCCAGTTCACTTGAGATATATTCCTGAATATCTTTTTCTTGACCTGTCACGCTTGGAAATCGTATTAATTTTCTTAAAAACTCTATTATCTTGTTTCTTTCTTTTTCAATTTCCTGTAAAAGATTTAGTTCAATCCCATGCATAGGACTGCCACACCTCTCCATTCATCCTATAAATTTGGCTAGTGAGAGCTTACATTGCATGTTTCTAGTACATTATAGTATTTTCGAACAATATAAACTCTGTTAGAAATTACGAAAATATTGGTTAAATCGAAGACCAAGAGTTTATGAAGAATTAGCTAAATAAAATAGAGGGAAGATTGTGGATAAGTATTGGAATAGAATCAAAACTATAAACTCGTCCTTTCCGTCTAAGAGCTTAGTATCCCAATATAAGTGAAACAATAAGGTACGTGAGAGGTGGAACTACACCTATCAACATCCATTTCCTGAAGTTTGCGCTTCTAATTTCCAATATTTCTCTGAGAACATTTTTTCTCTGCTCCGCTTCAATTAAAAGGGCATGAAATGAAAATTTTGTTCTCTGTTCTCTCTCGATTGAAACACCTGCAAGCAATATGATTACTGGGGCCATTACCATGGCGAAAAAGAATGGAAAGAAAATGGCTAACATGCCTATGATGGATAATGGCATAGAAATGAAGCGGAGAACTATGAAAACACTTATGGGCATGAAACTAATACCAGCGCCCGTAAGTAAACCGTTCATGCAAGCTTCATCCTTGTGTTTTTCTAACATATCTAGTGTTTTTTCAAATTTACGGTTCAAGCCAGAAACAATTAGCGAAAACGGGAGAAAACCGACCACTATAATTAAGAAATTATCCACTATATTGTAGATGTAATTATTTATAAAGAGAAATAGTAGAAGCGATTCGAAAGCTAAAATTAGCAGTATCCTTTTATTTTTTAAATGTTTGTAGCGTTCTAAGCTTAAATAAAAAATGGGTGAAACTAGCATGAAAAAGGGGAGAACAATTAGGAAAAGGTAATCAGAAGAATTCATTAAGCCAACCTCTTTAAACATGTACATACCGATCTAAATAGTGTTTTAAGCTTATTTTAACTTTATGGGTGAACTGCCCCCAGCTGTCGCGGGGGCTTCCTCCCTCGCACGTTGGGGTGCTAATGTGTCTCCTTTCGGAGTGCTGTACACTGGGGGGGTTGAGGGCGGTTCACAGCTACCTCTGCTGTTAAGCATGTAGCCTAACAGTCTGTTTCTTAATGTCTTTTCACTTTCATCGGAGTTGCTGACTCCAAACATTTAACTCTGGCTCCATATTTAAACTTAACCGCAATTCATCCACACACTTACGCATGGGGTCTTCTTGCGAGGTAGAGATAAAGAGGCTTACAAAAATAAGGGTCTAGCTTTATTACCGAAAGATGCTTCACTACAAGGTGTATATTCCCTAGTTATAGTTTTATTTCGTTGATTTCCTCTAGGGTGTCCAAGCTGTTCATTTTTATTTTCTTATCTGAAATTGTGTAAAGTATGTTACCGATGTATAGGGCTCGTTTCACCATGTAAGGTGAATACCAGTAGTAGATTGTTGAGATAGTTTCGTTTTCTAGGTGAGTGATTTTTCCTCTTAGTACAATTCCTTCCTCCAGGGATATGTTAAATACGTAGACTCCTTGCCATGTGTATTCGCCGTGAACATAGGGCGGCACTCCTTCAGGATACTCTTCCTCATCGATTTCCGCCACCAAGACTGGTATAACAAGTAGGTTTCTGTTCTTGTCAAATAGTAGTGCTTTATGATCGTATAGAACTGGTGTCTCCGTGCCTCTATCACCTATTACATATTTTGAGATTTCCTTTGGATTCTTAACGTCGCTTACATCAAAAAGCGATATTTTTACCCCTTGATACCATGCGAAGTCTCCTTCCTCTGCTTCTACAGTTTCTTTCCCTATGCCAATTATGTGGTTTTCATCGTATGGATGCAGGTAGTCTGAGTATCCACTTATTTTAAGTTTACCTAGGATCTTCGGATTTGTCGGGTCTTCTAAATCTATTACGAAGAATGGGTCAACCTTTTTGAAGGTTACCAGATAACATCTGTTCCCCATGAATCTAGCTGAATATAT
>JAEOSG010000051.1 GCA_016840485.1 Candidatus Baldrarchaeota archaeon | reverse complement strand
ATTCACCTATGAGAACAACTTCTCCTTTCTTACCTTCACCGACCTCTTCTTGTGCCCTACTTAAGGTAACCATTTGCGGTCCAAAAAGCTTCTTTGCTAATGGGTTTACAAGGGGATTCAGTACTTTAGTAGTCCAAATTCTGCTCATGAACGATATTATTCTTCCTTTGAAGCTTGCTTTGAATTTTTTGAAGGGTTTTGCCTCTTCGCCGACAACTTCAATGTTTTCTATTTCTCCAAGACCTCTTTCAGCTGCTATGCTTAGAATTTTTATTTTTGTGGGGTCAAAACCCATGACCCTGCTGGTTACTGCATCTACGGCTACTGGGTCTTTTCCAGCTATGATGAGATCCATTTTAACTACTTCTCCAGGTTCTATTGGTCCATAGTACGGGCCTGAGGGTTTTACTTGATTAGCCGCATAGGTGCCATCTACAATTGCATATTTTACTTGATTTTTTAATGCTTGAAACAAGTCAACTATGGGCTCATGTAGGCCTAGAACGTGTATTTTTGTTCTTTGGTCCTGAGCAATCAGTCCTTTTAGGTTTTTTATTGATAGAGTTACTCCAGTTAAGAAGTGGTTTTTCATGACAGGAACACTAATTATTCCGTCTACTTCAAAAGCCTTTTTCAGTATTTTAACTGATTTAAGCTTTTTTCCATCTGGTATTTCTATTTTTATAAATTCTTCCTCACTAAAATCTAGGAATTGTGCTCCTACTTTTTCAACTTCTTCTTTTACTCCAAGTTTTTGGTAAACTTCCTTAGGGTCCCAGCCAACTATAGGCATATCTCCCACAAGGGGCTTTACATTCATTTCTTCTATCAAATATTTGCAAACAGCTTTTATGACCTCGATGTTTGTTATTACACCGCTATTGTAAGGTTTTGGTGCACATAGGTTCGGTTTAACGATTACCGTGTCTCCTGAACTAAGATCTGGTTGACCCGCTGCTTCTATTGCTTTTTTAACAGCACCGTAAACATCATCATTTTCTATTTTGATAATTGCAACCCTCTCCAAACCTATCACCTAATATTTGTCAATGCCCTATGTAAGACTAATTTATTGATTGATGAAAATATATAGTGTTATGCCTACATTATATTAGGTTACCCTAGACTGACCAGTACTTACTGGTCAGAGGAAGATTGAAAGGAGGAAGATTGAGAGTAACTTGCTTCAACACCAATATCTTCTGAAACATAAACTTTCATCAATAGGTTTCCGTATTTACTTTTAATTTTGTCATAGATATATTTTGCAAGCGTTTCGCAGGTTATGGCTTTTAATGGTAGGAGACATACGTCTTCTTTTGGTAGAATGTATCTTTTGCCTCCCTGTTCAAGTTCTACTTTATCTTTTTCGATTTTAACGTTTACACCGGGAGACGCGACGGGTATTAGAAGTTTATGATCTAAGGGCTCAATAATTTCTTTCAAATATTTTTTAACATCTATAAAATCCACAATCATTCCATCTTCTCCTATTTTCCCCTTGAATTCAACTGTAACCAGCCAGTTATGTCCATGTAAACGTCCACACTTGGGGTGGCCCACAAGAAAATGAGCTGATGAAAACTTTATTTTAAATCCTCCAACCTTTAAACCGTACATTTTAAGTCACCCGTTTACCTCTTCCTTAAGCTCTCTAAGTGTTAAGATTCTTTCAGCATAAACATTATGTCCATGAACCGATTCATAACTTTCTTGCTGAGCTATTAGAAGTGTGTCATCTGAAAGTTTGCCTCCATACTTTTCTAGAAAGTTTTTTAGCATTGTTCGAACAACATCTTCAGCAAACTTCGGATTTCTATGAGCATTTAATATAAGTTGCCGTTCGTCTGGCCGTTTTAAAAGATCATATATAGGTGAGCTAAACGATGATTCACCGATCTCAATTAAATCTTTAAAATCAACTTTTTCGTGTTCCCACACGTGAACTATAAGAAGTGCTTTTCCTCGCTGCAAATGGGACGCTATCGGTATTATTTCTATAATCGTGTTCACAAGGTCTTCACGTAAATTCATATTTAGAAGCGCTTCTCTAATGTGACTTTTCACAAGCTCCTGTGCACAAGGACAAACCGTTAGGCCCTCAATTTCAACACCTATTTGTTTTCTAACTTTTATCTCATTGTCTTCCTTCCAGACAAAAGCACCTACATGTATTTTATACATTTGCTGCGTTGAAAAGCCTGTTACAGGAGTCTTTTTATTTACTGGATACTCTGCCGCCAAAGTAACCTCTGAATTTGAAGCATACTCATGTTTTTCCAATAGTTTTTTAGCTAACTCTACGCAGAAATCTTCAAGATTATGTATTTTTCCTTTTATTGATTCCTCTATTATTTCGTTTATTGCCTCCAGATTCCTAGAGATGTGAGCTCCTTTCAAAGTGGCTGGGATATCTATGTAAGCGTTAATTTTCACATTTAATACTTCCAATTTTCCGTTGCATTCTCTGACAAGCTGTTTTCTTACGCCTTTAACTCCAACTCTATTTATTTTCAGTCTAACGGAAGGCATTAACTTGTGTATGTCCCTATATCTTTCCATTACCGTCACTCTCTTGGAAACTCAACGCTACTTTTGAATCGTAGTAGTAGATTTTGTGATTATGTTACCACAATTCTCTAGAGTAGATATATTTTGTGTTCAGCTTATTTTAAAGAGAAATTTTAAAGGGGAAGATTTCTATAAAGTGTGTGAAGAGGTGGCATAGTTGCCTCGTATCTATGCTCTTTTCATTATAAATCGCAACGGTGTACCCTTATTTACCAAGACTTATGCCTCAAGCAAGGTTGAGCCAAACTTAATATCGGGATTTCTGACTGCAGTATCCTCTTTCGTAAGAGAGATATCACCGGAGCAGAAGGGTGCCTTAAGGAGCATAGATGCGGAGGACATGAAAATTATGCTCGAAAGCGGAGAAAACACTGTATGCGCACTTCTGGTAGACTACGAAGATAAGCTTTCAAGAGAAGCGTTAAGAGCATTAGTTGAAAAATTTGAAGAAAAATATAGAGAAGTTCTTAAAAATTGGAATGGAAATGTTGCAGTTTTTGATTCTTTTGAGGAAGATATAGAAAAGATATTGTGGGTTTTAACGCTTAAACCCTATCATGTTCCCATCTTAAAGAAAAGAGTTGAAGAAGATGTTAAAATTAGTAGGGATTTTTGGCCTCTTTTTGCTTCTATAGACGGCCATAAAACAATAGAAGAGGTAGCTAAAGAAGTTGGAATAAGTGTAGATGAGGCGATTGCTAGAATAAAAGACCTTGCGAAAACCGGCCTAGTTGATGTGGATATTGTTCGCCCTTTGCAAAAAATTGTTGAGATTGGTAAAGACGCTATTTATAAACTGTTTCAAACTATTCAGGAAATATTAGGAACAAAAATAGGTAAAAAGTTTATGACCGAAGTTGTTAAGCCTCTAAAAGAATTTATAGAGGTACATAATGGTAACATAGAGTTTAGGGATGTTAGGAAGTTAGCGTGGCATTGCACGCCATCCGAGATTTTAGAAGTTGTAGAATACATAGGTATAGCTTTCACCAAATATTTTAATCCTTTACTTGGGAAAGCTTCTATTAAATGTTGGAGAAAAATAGAGGAAGAAATCATTCTAAAAAATAAAGTGGAAATAAAGAGGTTGCATGCAATTTGAAATTAGAGGTGGTGTAAGGTGCTGGTTAATAGTTTACCCATTATTCTAGCTATAGTATATTTTATTTTGATGATTTGTAGTTTCTCTATATCTTCCAGTCTCTCTGGAAGCAAGATTTCAAAAAACTATATGTTGATAGCAGTAGCATGCCTAGTTGGCACGGTTCTTTCTATTTCCACATTTTTACAACAGCAATTTGAATTCTTAAGTTCCATGGAACTCTGGTATTCAAACCTGCTATACGCATTGTCAATTCTTCTCCCCTTGGCGATTATGGCGTTAGCTTTTCTAAACATTGCAATCACATATTCAAAGTATACTTAGAGGTCAGAAATTACTGTTTTCACCGATTCCATTATCTTATCTTCTACTAAGTTGTAGTTGGTTAACTTTCCTTCAAGATGTTCTCGATATGCTTGTAAATCGAAGAAACCATGACCTGAAAAGTTAAACAATATAACTTTCTTCTTTCCTTCTTTTTTGGCTTTTATTGCCTCATCTATGGCTGCCTTTACTGCATGGGCTGTTTCTGGAGCTGGGACTAATCCCTCGGACTTAGCAAACAGTTTTGCAGCTTCGAAAACATCCAATTGACCGTAGGCTCTAACCCTTACAAGACCCTCTTTAACTAGGAGCGATAAGGATGGTGCAGCACCATGATATCTAAGACCACCAGCATGTATGGGCGGTGGTCTATAGGTATGACCTATTGTAAACATTTTGAGAAGAGGAGTCATTTCCCCAGTGTCTCCGTAGTCATAAGCATACACTCCCTTTGTAAGAGATGGCACTGCTGTTGGTTCAGCAGCAATGAACTCTGTCTCGGTGTTCTTCTTTATTTTATCATGTAGGAAGGGGTATGATATTCCTGCAAAGTTTGAGCCTCCGCCGACACACCCAATAACTATATCGGGATATTCATCAATTTTTTCAAACTGTTTTTTGGTTTCTAGGCCTATTACTGTTTGATGGAGCAAAACATGATTCAAAACACTTCCCAGACAATACTTTGTATTTTCGTGAGTTAAGCAATCTTCTAGGGCTTCACTTATTGCTATTCCCAATGATCCTGGGTGGTTTGGATCTTTTTTGAGGAACTTTTTGCCGATTAAAGTATTGTTGCTTGGTGATGGGAAAATTTCGGCTCCAAATAGTTCCATTAAGATTTTTCGATATGGTTTTTGCAGATATGAGCTTCTGGTCATGTATATTGTTACTTTTAGGTTGAACATGGCTGCAGAAAATGCTAGGGCACTTCCCCATTGCCCAGCTCCAGTTTCAGTTGTTAACCTCTCTACTCCTTCTTTATGAGCATAGTAGGCTTGTGCAATTGCTGTGTTTGTTTTGTGGCTTCCAGTTGGGCTTACATCTTCTCTTTTGAAGAATATTTTTGCCGGTGTACCTAGGATCTCTTCTAGTTTTGTAGCTCTTTGGAGTGGTGTTGGTCTACCAGCTTTAATGTAAACTTCTCTTATTTCCTCGGGTATTTTTATGTAGCGTTCAGTTGATACTTCTTGTTTTACACATTCCTCTACGAAAATCCTCTTTAAGTCGTCTGGATTCACTGGTGTTTTTGTTTGAGGATTTAACGGTGGTGGAAGAACTTTTGGCAGATCTGCAAGTATATTGTACCAGTATTTTGGTATTTCATCTATATCGAGTAGAATCTTCATGTCGCGTTCCTCCATAAAGTTCTTGAGCCACGATTTCGCCTATGGGCGAAAGCCTCGCTAAGCACCCCTTGTTGTGCTGATTTCCCGCTAAAATTAGTCCACATTCTCTTAAAGTTCTTAAAACGTATTTCACCGTGCTCAACGGCATTTTGAGTTTTTTAGATAGGTTTAGAGCAAGTCTGGAAAAAGTGTAGTTTTCGTATTTTACCTCGTAGAGATATAGAAGAACTCTCTTTTGCTTCGCTGTCAATCTATGTTTACAAACCTTTACTAAAACTCTGAAAAGTTCATCAAAAATCGAATCTTTATAAGCAAGTTCAGGCTTAAAGGGTTTTAAAACTAGAGAATTTAATGTAGCCGATTCGTTTTGCTCGTTTCTATAGCCAAACATATCCACCTGCCAAAATACTCACCTCCAATAGAACAAAAAGATAGTTGTATTTGCTTATATTAAAGCTTAATGGATAAAAGACCTTGCCGTTCTCCCACTTGGTAGCATTCAGTAATTTAAAGTAATTCTCAACCACCAAGTGGGTCATCACGGCTCCCGATTATTCCGCCCCGCCTTACCCAGCCCATCCCGTGAGGTCGCCCGTCCGCTCATCAGACTGGTTCGGCGAAGCGGAACTCATCGGATGCTCATCAACCTCGCCTTCTTCATCGGTTTCGACCTAATCAAAATAATGGAGCGATACCTATTTAAACTTTCCACTATTTCTTTTATTGGTGATACTATATGGGTAAGAAGAGAAAGGTGATGTTAACAGTTGATGAGGAACTATACCGTGAGTTTAAGCTTTATGCCCTCAGGAAGTTCAGCGACGTGCGAAATTTCGTTTCAAAGGCTTTAGAGGAGGCGATGAGTCTGTGGCTGGAGAGGGAGAAGAAATTAGAGCGACCGTTCTCGGGAAACTAGACTTCGAAAACGGTGAGAACAGAGCTCTCCTGCTATACACAATGAGGTTGTTTAGGGATGCGGTTGAGTTTGCTCACAACCTCTTGAAAAAGGGATTATCGAAAAATCAGATAGTGAAACTCGTAACTTCGAGAGTTCTGAACAACAAGTGGTACTCCATGTCCGCATACGTGAGAGCAAAACTATACGATGAGCAACAATTTCTCAAGTTGAGAAAACCGCAACTGTATTCCGTAGGTAGTTCCGACGAGGGCGGAAACAGAAACATAAAATTTAATAGCACAAACTCCGTGAAAATAAAGATTCCATCGGCGGATGGGAGGCACCGCTGGATTTGGTGCAAGGTTAAATTCGGAAGAAAGCATATTCCCGTAGTAAGGAGAGTTGTTGAAGAAAGCATCAGTTACGGTGCTGGGATTGCAATAAAAGATGGGAAGTTTTTCCTCTACATGAACATTCCAGTAGAAATCTACGCTAGGGAAATGCGTAAGGAGATAAAATCTAAAGTCGAACCAAAACACCTCGCTGGATTCGATTTCAATACGGACAGAATAAACATGGTAATTGTTAACGAGAAAGGGGAAATTAGGGATGTGAAAAATGAGCACTTTCCGGAGATTACCTCTCACGGTTTTCCTAAGGAGAAGGCAAAAACAGCCAGGCAACGAGCACTGGCAGAACTTGTAAAGTATGCTAGAGAACACGGAGTGAGATATTTTGTTGTTGAGAGATTGGAGAAGACAGGAACAAAGACGAAAAGTAAGACGGTGAACAGGAAAATAGCCAAATTTGCTCTGAGAGAATACCTCAACCAGATGGAAATTCTCGTGGAAAAAGTTGGTGGAAGATTAATCGAGGTGGATCCGGCGTACACGTCGATTGATGCGATGCCGCTGGCTAAAAAACTCGGAATTGACAGGCATACTGCGTCTGCGTACCTGATAGCCTTAAGAGGACTTATTTTACTCAAAAATCATAAAAATGCCTAAAAAATACTTAAACCGAAAACTGTTTCAGAACCCAATTTCCTATTATTTATGTGTTAAATGATGTCTATTCCCGTAAAGCCAACAGCTTCACTATAACTATTTTCTGTGCTGGTTTTCTCCTTCAAAGCACGTTTCAAAACGTCTAATACATACTCTGGCGCGTCTTTCCAAGTTTCCTCGTTTAATCCAAGCAATTTACAAATTTCTGTTAGGAGATTTGCATATCTCTCATCAATCACGGATTCCGTCGTAACAGGTTTAATTACACCTAATTCTTGTAGCAGTAGAGCAGTAATTCCTCTAAAGACCTTATCCACATTTTCACCTGTCTTCGCGCTTGTTTCCGAGAAGAGAGCTTTAACTCCAAATTCTTTAACTATTTGACGTTTAAGTTCTAAGCCTTCTAGGGTGGATATATAATCTCCTTCATTTGTTCTGAGATCTATTTTATTTCCGACGACCACTACTGGTACTTTCTTTTTTGTATGTTTTATGAGTTCTGCGACCCACATTTTAACGTTTTTGAAGCTTTCTCTATTCGTAATGTCGTAAAGCACTATTCCTCCGGAAGCTCCTACATAAAATGCTTTTCTAACCTCTTTAAAGTGGGGCTGTCCACCGAGGTCCCAAATTTGTAATTTAACTTTAATGTCTTTGTCGAATTGAAATTCTTTTATTGCGAAGTCACAACCTATTGTGAAAATGTAGTTTACTTCGAAGGCTTCTCCCATCCATCTCCTTCTTAGAGATGTTTTCCCAACAGCACCATCGCCAATTAAAACTATTTTAAACAAAAAGCTTCTCTGCGTCACGTTTTACCCCCCTTTTCTGAACAAGGAGTATCCTCCTCACTACCGTTAAAAATACTATGCAACAAAATATTTAACGTTATTCATAGTTTGTAACATGTAATAACAATACTAACAACACGCAATGTATGTTATTTTGATTTAAAAACTTCCTTCCTTGAACACTTTTCTCTAATTTTCTCGCCTGTTGGTGTTATTGCTATTCCTCCGCGTGCAGTTTCTTTGAGATCAGGGTGCATTAACCTTCCAACACTGTCCATTGCTTCAATGACCTCATCTGCAGGGATTAAACTCTCAACTTCGCTGAGTGCCATTTCAGCTGCTAAAAATGCTAAAACTGCTCCAAAGGCGTTTCTTTTGATACAAGGGGAAATCACGAGGCCAGCTACTGGGTCGCATATCAAGCCCATAATCGATTTTAAAGCTATTGCTACGGCATGGTCTACTTGTTCTGGTTTACCGTTTGCTAGCTCTACGAGTGCGCCTGCAGCCATGGCAGCTGCGGCTCCTACTTCAGCTTGGCATCCAGCTTCAGACCCGGCAATGGATGCTTTATTAGCTATTATTAAACCTATGCCGGAAGCTGTAAAAAGTGCTAAAATCACTTCTTTCTCGTTTGCATTGAGTTTTTCTGCAGCTGAATATATTACTGCTGGTATTACTCCCGAAGACCCGGCTGTTGGCGCTGCACATACGAGGCCCATTGCTGAATTGTATTCGCTTACGGCTAAGGCTCTTGCTACAACTTTACTCATAAATTCATCTAAGAAAGATTTCTTTCCTTCAAGGAATTTCTTAGCGTATCTTTTCGCTATTTTACAGGGAAGTTCAAAGTTTTCTTTCAACCCGTTTTCTATTGACCTTTTCATGACGTTCCAATGTTTTACCATTTTATCCCAGACAAATTCTTTACTTGCACCTTCAACTTCTGCTTCGTATTCCCAAACTATTTCTCCGATCTTGCATTTTCTCTCTTTAGCTAACATTATTAGGTCTTTCAGTGTTTTAAATTCAACCATATAGACCCTCCTATATTGGTTTTAGAGCTCTAACCAATTTTACTCCTTCAACTTTCTCTACTTCATGAACAACCTCCATTGGTATTTCTTGATCTACCTCTATACTTGAGAAAGCTAGTGCTCCTCTTTTTACTCTACTTACCTTCATTCTAGCAATATTAATTCCATACTTAGCGAGGATTGTTGTTGTTTTTGCTACCATTCCAGGCTTATCTTCGTGAATCGTAATTAGTGCATGATAATCTCCACTTATATCAGCTTCAAAACCGTTAACTTCTGTGACTATTATGTTTCCTCCTCCAATACTGCTCCCAACAATCCAAACATTTAAGCCGCTTGAGTCTTCCAAAATTATTTTTATCGTATTTGGATGGTATTCTTCGCCCAGATCCACTGTTATAAACTCTACTTTTAGCCCTTCTTTCTCAGCTATTTCTAAAGCATCTCTGATCCTTAAATCATCTGTCGAAAAGCCGAGTATGCCGCCTACTACGGCTTTATCTGACCCATGACCTCGATAAGTTTCAGCAAAACTACCGTGGAAAAGGATAGTTGCTTTTACTGGTTTCCTACCGAGGATTTCGCGGGCAATTCTACCTATACGTACAGCGCCAGCGGTATGGCTAGAACTAGGTCCAACCATTATAGGGCCAATAATTTCAAAAATACTTTCAACCCTTTTCAAACTTCACCACCAACTATAATTATATTCAATGAAAATGGGCTAATGTGTGTTCCGATGTTTACAAAAATCATAGGGCATTAGGTGGTAAAATTTTACACAAAGCTTAGCAAATGTTTAGGGAGCGGTTTTCTTTAAAACCTCTGGGTTTACTAGATTTGGTGGTATTTTTCCTTCGAAGTAAGCTATGAGGTTTTGAGCTACCATTTCAGACATTCTTGATCTAGTTTCATGAGTTGCACTGGCAATATGCGGAGCTACCACAATATTTTCCAATTCTAGCAATGGATTATTTGCAGGTGTTGGTTCTTCTTCAAAAACGTCTAGTGCAGCGCCTGCAATCCATTTTTCTTTTAAAGCTTTGTAAAGAGCTTTTTCATCAATTACTTTGCCTCTACTAGTGTTAATGAGAAACGCTGTGTTTTTCATTAGTTTTAGTTCCCTTTCACCAATCATATGATAAGTTTCCTCCGTTAAAGGGACATGAATTGAAACGAAGTCCGCTTCTCTTAATAAGGTGTCGAGATCAACAAATTTTAGGCCCAGTTCTTTTTCGATGTTCTCTTTCCTGCTTCTACTGTAGTATATGATTTTCATGTTGAATCCTTTAGCCCTTCTTGCAACTGCTGTGCCTATTCTGCCGAGACCTATGATGCCGAGAGTTTTTCCATGTATATCTGTTCCTAAAAGCATTTTTGGATGCCATCCAGTTCTACTTTTCTCCCATCCCCCACTTCTAACAAACTTATCTGCTTCAACCACACGTCTTGCAACAGCTAAAATTAATGCCCATGTAAAATCTGCTGTAGCCTCGGTGAGAACCTCAGGTGTATTTGTAACATAGATTCCTCTTCTCGTACATTCTTCAACATCGATATTGTCGTAGCCTACTGCGTACTGTGCTATTATTTTAAGATTTTTAGCAACGTCTAAAACTTCTTTGTCGATTTTATCTGTTAAAAGTGTGACAAGTGCATCAACGTCTTTGGCTTCCTCAATTATTACCTCTTTTGGAGGCGGAGTGTATTCCCTCCATACTTTGGCGTCAAATCTCTCTAATATGATATTAAGCCCTTTTTCGGGAATTTCCCTGGTAACAAAAACTTTAGGTTTTACCATACAACCACCAGTAGCGAAAATTTACAATTATAAAAAGAGAGAAAATATATTTTATTTTAATGGGTTCTATATTATCCCTGCCTTCTTAGCTTTTTTTGCGTTCATTTTTTCGCCGTCTTTCCAGTAGATTTTGCTTTCAACGTCGTGTTGGTGTATCGTATATGAACATTCAGGATTCGTGCAAACCCAGCTGGAGAAAACTAGAGACACACCCTTTTCGCTAAAACCGCTTAGAGGTATAAGGTATCCCTTATTGCACTTGGGACAAGGGGGAAATATACAACCCTCACTCATGCAGTCACCTTCCAATCTACATTAGTTATAAATTGAAATTTGTTATAGTTGAAGAGCTTTAATTAAATTATCTATTCCTTCACCACTCTTTGCATTTGTACAAACAACTTCCGCTTTCGGGTTTATCTCCTTTGCATCTTTGATCAACTGATTTACATCCACTTCCATAGCTTCAGCCAAATCTATCTTGTTAATAACTACAATATCTGCTCCCTTAATTATCATGGGGTGTTTTCGAATCATGTAAGGGCCTTCTGTAACACTTACCACAACTATTCTCCTATGAGAACCCAACGGGAAGTCTGCTGGACAAATAAGGTTTCCAACGTTCTCTATGAAAACTATGTCCAGTTCATCGAGGTTCAACCTTTTAATTGCTCTTCTAATCATCAATGCGTCAAGATGACATTCATTTCCAGTGTTTATTTGGATTGTCCGTACTCCATGTCTTTTAATTCGATCTGCATCAATGGTTGTAGTTACGTCTCCTGCAATAACGGCTATTCTATATTTTTCTTTAAGTTTTCCAACAAGTTTCTCAAGTATTGAAGTTTTTCCAGATCCTATTGAACCCATTACATCTATAACCTTTACACCATGTTTATCAAAAATCTTTCTGTTCGCATTCGCAAGCTGTTCATTAGCTTTAAGTAAGTCCTCTTCAATTTCTATTTCAAGCATCTCTCCTTCCTCAACTTTAATAACATCCATATCTTCTCCCATAACAAACACCTCTCAATAACTTAAACTTGAAAAACATACATATCATTTGTTAAAAATTTTCTCAAAACATTTAATCTAGACTCAGCATTGATCTTTCATAGTATTTTAAAACAATCAACCTTTACTGATCTTTACCATCCATAAAATGGTCTCTTTCGCACTGAAAGCATTTTCGAAATTGTTTTGCTTCTTCTAAAATGAAACAAAACCGTACATTCTTGGGAGATGAACATGCAAAGCTGCATGTTAAGATGTTTAAATTTTACTGCGAAAACTAAAAACGATATAGTGTTTTCTTAATTTTTATAGGAACACTATATTATTTGGAGAACGGAATTATTAAACTTTCAGATATCTTCCCACAGGTGGCAGGCAACTAAGTGTTCTTTGCTAATTTCCATCAATGTTGGTTCTTCCTTATTGCAAACACCTTCCTTGAAATACGGGCATCTAGGGTGAAATCTACATCCAGAAGGCACATCCATGGGACTTGGAACTTCCCCTTTAAGAATTATTTTTTCTCTTTTAATTGTTGGATCGGGAACCGGTATAACAGATACCAAGGCTTTTGTGTACGGGTGTTTTGGATTTTTTATAACTTCCTCCGAACTTCCCGTCTCAACAATCTTTCCGAGATACATTACCCCTATTCTATCACAGATAACTCTTGCAAGAGATAAGTCATGTGTGATAAAAAGATAAGTCAATCCCCTCTTTTCCTTTAATTCCAACAGAATCCTTAAAACTTCCCCTCTTATTGACACATCAAGCATTGAAACTGGTTCATCTGCAAGAATGATTTCTGGATTTAATACAAGTGCCGAAGCAATTACGACTCTTTGCCTTTGACCTCCGCTAAGCTCATGTGGATACCTGTCAATGAAGGATTCGGGTGGATATAACCTGACATCTTCAAGTACACTTAAAATTCTTTCAAGTAATTCCTTTGAGTTCTTAACAAGTTTATTTACCTTCAAGGGCTCGGATAATGCGTCAAAAACGCTTTGCTTTGGATCCAAGGATTCGTACGGATCTTGGAAAATCATCTGTATTTTTGTTCTAAATTTCTTCAATTGCTTTTTGTTTAAAGATGTTAATTCTATTGGTCCATCTTCCCCGTAAAAAAATATTTTTCCACCCATGGGTTCGATCAGTCTCATTAAAGCTCTTGCTGTTGTTGTCTTGCCACAACCAGACTCCCCTACAAGACCAAAAATTTCACCTTTCTTTATATAGAAACTTATTCCGTCAACCGCTTTAACAAATTTCTGCGGTTTTCTCTGCAAAAATTCTATTAATCCTCTCCTAACCGGAAACCACACCCTCAAATCTTCAACTCTCAGTTTCACATTATTTAACAAGTAACATACCTCCTAGTACAAATGGCATGCAACATATTGTTTTCCGTTAATCCTTTTCATCTCAGGTTCTTCAACTTTGCATATGTCCATTACATGCGGGCATCTAGGGTGAAATCTGCATCCACTTGGGGGATTTAATAGGTCTGGAGGTGTTCCTGATATCGAGGCTGGAAGTTCACGTGGACCATAAATGCTTGGAAAAGCCTTAACAAGGCCTTTTGTATATGGGTGTTTTGGATCCTTAAATATCGATATGACATCCCCTATCTCAACAATTTTGCCAGCATACATTATAGCCACTCTATCACATGTTTCAGCAATTACGGATAGATCGTGTGTTATTAGTATCATTGATAGATCCATTTTTGACTGCAATTCTTTAATTAACTTTAAAACTTGGGCTCTAACCATCACATCCAGAGCAGTAACAGGTTCATCCGCTATAACGAGCTTAGGGTTGCATACAAGCGCCATCGCTATCAATGCTCTTTGCCTCATACCGCCACTAAATTCATGAGGATAGTGCCAAAACCTTTCTCTATCTATTCCAACCATTTCCAACGCATTCATCACGCGGTCAACAGCTTCCTCTCTTGCAACATTCTCATGCAAAAGTATGGCTTCAACAATCTGGTCTCCGACTCTTCTGACCGGATTTAGAGCGTTCATGGCTTCTTGGAATATTATGGATATGTCTTTCCATCTAATTTTTCTGAACTCTTCTTCATCTAAGCTAAGTATTTCTACGCCGTCAAAATATATTTCGCCGCTAATCACTCTAGCGTTCCTTGGAAGTAAGCGCGTAATAGTTAGTGCCAACGTTGTTTTTCCACAACCAGATTCTCCAGCTAAACCTAGTGTTTCACCTCTTTCCATAGCGAAACTAACACCATCAACTGCTTTAACTTGCCCTTCATCAGTTAAATAGTAGGTTTTTACTCCTTTTACTTCTAACACCTTGATGGCTCTTCACCTCTCCCTTAGCCTTGGATTAAGCACTTCATCCAATGCGTAGCCCGTTAACGTCATTCCAAGAACAAGTATCAAAATCGCCAGCCCGGGAGGAATAAAAAACCAGTAAGCTCCGCGAAGTGGTGCTGCGTAAGTAAAAGCATAGTTAAGCATCATACCCCAACTTATATGTGTTGGGTCGCCTAGTCCAATGAAGCTAAGAGCTGCTTCTGCTATGATAGAGCCCCCTATCGTTAAAACAGCTTCAGCAAAAACTAACGGAAGGATATTTGGTAATATATGCCTAAAAACGATATCGAAATCTCCTGCACCTATGCTACGTGCCCTTTCTATGAACTGCCTTTCCTTTACTGACAGAGTCTGAGATCTTACTACTCTTGCAGTGCCACTCCATCCAGTGATTCCAATCGCAATTATCACGATCCAAAAAAGTGGTAGTTTTATTTCCATTTCTCTCATAACCGTTGCAAAAACTATCATTAACGGTAAATATGGGATGACAAGGAAGAAGTCTATCACTCTTTCTAAGAGTTCTCCAAGCAGCGACTCAGCGTAGTATCCTGCGAGAAGCCCTATTAGCGTGCCAAGCGCCATTGAAATTAAAGTAGCAAAAAGACCGACAAGAAGTGATATCCTAGTTCCATATAGCAGTTGACTTAAAATATCCCTGCCGAGATTATCTGTTCCAAGCCAGTGCTTAAAACTTGGCGGTTCCCACATTGCTGTTTTATCGATTTTTTTAGGATCGTACGGCGTAATATAGGGCCCGAAAATCGCTATAAAGATAAAAATTAAGGTAATGGTTAATCCTACCATACCCTTCTTGTTTCGTTTATATACGTTCCATGTACTCTTCAATCTTTTCTTGTAGAGATGCCATCGCATTCCCATCGAAGACCATCTCATCTTAGCCGTAACTAAAAGGATGAATAAAGCAAAATTTATATTTTAACTCTAGGGTCAAGATACGTGTAGATAATATCAGCAAATAAATTGGCAATTATAACTAATGCTGATGTAATCAGGAAAATAGCTTGTAATAGTGGATAATCTCTTCTTACAATTGCTTGATAAGTCAACCATCCCATACCTGGCCATGAGAAAACTATTTCTATTGTTAAAGCTCCTGAGATAACTGAGGCCAGACCAATAGCGACAGTTGTAACAGTTGGCAGAAGAGCATTTGGCACCGCATGTTTCCATAATATTTCCTTTTCTGAAAAGCCTTTTGCCTTCGCAGTTCTAATGTAATCCTCGGTGGTGACATCTATTAGCGTATTTCTCATTATCATGTAATAAGATGCAAGCATTATGAGAGCAAGCGTTGTAGAGGGTAAAATTAAATGCCTAAGGACATCAGCTACATAGGAGAAAACGTTTTCATGGAAAAGCCACGGGTCAACAATACCTGAGATCGGTAAAATTTTAAGATATCTCCCGAAAACAAGTATAAAAACCATTCCAAGCCAGAACTCTGGCATGGACCAAAATATTAAATTTAAAGCTGTCACTGTGAGGTCAAATGGTTCACCTCTCCTCCAAGCTGCTACAGCGCCTAAAATAATACCCAAAATGATGGCAATTCCCTCTCCGACACCGACTAAAAGTATGGTATTCCATATATAGTCCATTATAACCCTTGCCACTGGCTCGTGATATGCAAAGGAATATCCAAGCTTACCCTGAAAAACTTGAACCACATAATTCATAAATTGAACATGTAAAGGTTTATCTAAACCATAAAACCTTCTAAGCTTTTCAATTAATTCTGGCGAAGCCCTAACCTGTTTGGGTAACAGCACTCTTGCAGGATCTCCAGGCATCACTCTAAAAAGAAAAAAATTAAAGGTTATAACTGCAAATATCGTTATTATCGCATTTACTGTCTTCATCAGAATAGCTTTGCCCATTCTTCGCATCAAAGTCACCTTTTAGACATAAGTTGGCTAACTTGTTTTTGGAGTTCTTTTCTTTAAAAACAACACAGCAGCGATGATCACTACTATCACTATTATGCCCCCTAAAATCCACGTCAATGGCATTTTCGCAGGTCCTTCAGGCTTTTCTACCGGTTCCAGCGCTAGATATCCCCATTTCTCGAAGTCTAGCGAAGCCCCTGGGTGCTCTGTTTCATCTATCCATCCTTTAAATCTATCCGTTCTATGAGCAGTTAAAGAATAGGGGTAAGCAATAACCACATACGGGCAATCATAGTATAATATTTTTTGCATTTCCTTTACTATTTCAACTCTTTTTGTAATATTTACCTCTACGTGCTGCTTTTCGTAAAGTTCGTCATAATTAGGATTGCTGTAAAAACAGTCGCTCCACCAGCCTATTTGATCCGTTGTAAATACCGATAGAGCAAAGTCCGGGTCGATGTCCCATCCCCAACCCCACAGGTATAAATCCATTTCACCGGATAAGTTTACATCAATCATTGTGTCAGAATCCACGATATTTTTCTCTTTAAGCTTTATTCCTATTTCATTAAGCCACTCTTCTATTAATGGAAGCATGGCTATCTCTTCTGCGTCACTTTCATCAACCCATATTGAAAATTTCAGTTCCCTTTTGTCTTCAGGTATGGTAATGTTTTCATCGGGTAAATCAATGACTCCATTATCATTTAGGTCAACGAGTATGTACGGTGGTGTTTCTCTGATGCCATCATTATCGACGTCTAAATATCCAGCTTCATCCAATATTTGATTGGCTTTTGACAAGTTGAATTCTATTACTTCATCTTCAGATGGTTCCCAGTAGTAAATTTTGTGCTGTGGAGTTAATATCGATTGGCCAACTTCCCCTAATCCTTTTAGTGCAACTTCCACTAATTCGGTTTTATTTATTGCATGCGCTATGGCTCTTCTAACCCTTGTATCTAATAATGCTGGATGCCCCTTAGATTCGGTTAAATCCTCCCAACAATTAAATCCAAGTTCCATTATTGAGAGGGAAGGATAAGCATAGGTTACTATGTTTGGCTGACCCTTTATTTGTTCATAAGTTTCTGTTGATAGGTCTATGTAATCCAGCTTTCCAGCTAGGAAATCAGCTATCATTGTTGATTCATCAGTATAGTATTTGAATATTAGATAGTCGTATTTGGGTGCACCCATGAAATAATCTTTATTTGCTCTCAATTTTATGTACTGGTCTCGTACTGCTTCCTCAAATATAAAGGGTCCGCTTCCAATCGGTGGAAAGTCTTCTTCAAAGCACGTTATGTTTGTTTGCGCAGCTATTGGGTCAACATTTTCCCATATGTGTTTTGGAACAATGAAGAAGAAGGGCTGCCTGAAACATGCTAAAGGCTCGCTGAAATATACTTTAACAGTATAATTGTCTGGGCACTCTACTCTCTCAACAGTAGATAGATAGCTTATAACCATACTTTGCTGATAATCTGGTCTGAAGTATGGATAATCAATTATGTAGTCAATTGTAAACTTAACATCTTCTGCGGTAACGGGTACACCATCATGCCACGTAGCGTTTTTTACTATGTGGAGGGTCCACACTTTTCCGTCTTCTGAAACCTCCCAAGACTCTGCTAGATCTGGCACGGGATTGTTGTCCGGTCCATAGCCGTTTATTGCCATGTCATAAATTAAACTAATCACTTGAAAAGAGCTACTCATTATGGCGTTAAACGGATTTAAGCTATCCGGATAGCCCATTACACCTACTACCAGGGTTGTCTGTTCCTCTGCTGCTACTGCGCCAAATCCAAACATGTAGACTGTTGGAAATAGAAGAAGGAAAGCAAAGAAAACCGATATAGATCGTTTGCTCAACATTTTTCTCCCCAAATTTTCTTATTTATCATTTTTTTTCTTTTATATGTAAATATAAATTTTTCTCCATTCTCCATTAAAGT
>JAEOSG010000160.1 GCA_016840485.1 Candidatus Baldrarchaeota archaeon | reverse complement strand
CTTGGCACCATTTCCTGCACACTTATACCATGTACAGCCGCTTTCGGTGCATATTTCCTTGCATTCATTATTATCTCTAAATAAGCAGTTCTTAATTCTTTTTCATCTGTTATATTTATTTTTACGGCTCCTATATCTGTCTTGTGAATGATATCTGGCGAAACTATTTTTAAAACGACTGGGTAGCCTATTTCTTCCGCGGCTTCCACAGCTTCGTCCAAACTTCGTACTACCTTGTATTTTGGAACTATTATACCATAGTGTTCTAGCACTTGTTTTGCTTCAATCTCCGTTAACCTTGTTCTGTTTTCCTCTCTAAGCTTTCTGAATATTTCAGCTACTCCTTTCTTGTTTACATCAAATTTTACTATTTTTTCTTCCACATTTAATTCTTCAAGTATTTTCTTGTATCTCACAAGTTTTGCAAAAGCTTCTACGGCTCTCTCAGGCTCTGTGTAGTTTGGAATATTGTATCTTCTCAATATGTCCTCTACTTCTTCTACTTCTTCTCCACCCATGAAACACCCAATAACTGGTTTTTTCACTTGAGTTGCAACTTCACCAATTAAATGTGCCAGTTTTCTTTCATCTATAATTTGTACCGGGAGTGAAGCTGTAATTACTCCATCAACATTTGGATCGTTTATAATTGTTTTAAAAGCATTGAAATAAACTTCTTCATTAGCGTTCCCCGTAACGTCTAAGGGGTTTCTGAAACTTGCAAATGGTGGAAGATATTTGTGTAGTTCCTCTATTGTTTTTTGAGTAAATCTAGCAAACTTCAATCCATTCAGACTTGCTGCATCCGCCAGAAGTACCCCAACCCCTCCTCCATTCGTAATTATGGCAATATTTTCACTCTTTGGTATAGGTTGTCTTGCAAAGGCTTCTGCCGCGTCGAAAAGTTCATCAATTCTATAAGCTCTTATAACACCCGACTGCCTAAAAGCTGTATCATAAGCTATATCCATTCCAGCTAAGCTTCCAGTGTGCGACGAAACCGCCCTTCCACCTTCCTCCGTTCTACCAGACTTTATTACAAGTATAGGTTTCCTTTTCACTACCTCCCGCGCAACTCGAACAAATTTCTTGCCGTCTCTTATATCCTCAAGATACAGTGTAATAACCTTTGTCTTAGGGTCGTTACCCAAATATTCTATGAGGTCTGTTTCGTCAATATCAGCTTTATTCCCTAAGTTGATGAATTTTGAGAAACCTATTTTTTCCATTATACCTTGATTTAAAATTGAGATGCAAAGAGCTCCGCTTTGGGAAATAAATGCAATGTGACCTTTTAATGGCGATTGAGCGGAAAAAGTTGTATTTAGAGAGTTCCAGGTATCTATTACCCCAAAGCAGTTTGGTCCTAGGAATCTTATGCCATATTTTTTAGCTATTTTCACCACTTCTCTTTCAAGCTTTACTCCTTCTCCTCCTGTTTCCTTAAATCCAGCTGAAATTATAATTGCTGTTGGAACATTTTTTTGACCAAGTTCTTCCATAATTTGGGGCACTAATACGTTTGGCACAGTGATAACTGCCAGATCTATTTCATCTGACACTTTAAGAACTGAGGGGTAACATTGTAACCCTAAAATTTCATCTGCATTTGGATTTATTGGATAAATTTTCCCCCCATATCCACCATAAACTAAATTGTATAGAACAGCGTAACCCACTTTTCCCGGATGCCTTGAAGCCCCTACAACAGCGACGCTCCTAGGGTTAAATAAATTATCTATTGCTGATTTCGCCATTAACTTTTCTTCTAAAATGTGGTCCACCCCTTGCCTATCATTTTAATCGCATTAAATCAACACTATACTATGAAATTGCCTATCTATCATTTATTCGAATATTCTTAAAAGTCTTTTTTATCAAAGCTGATCTAAAATCTCTACATACTTGTATTTTTCGAATCTAAAAATGAAAACAACGATCAAATCCAGTTTAAAAAATGTAAAAACTTAAAAACAAATTATTAAAAATAATTTACCCTACGTAATATGTTTCTATCTTTTTATCTTCAGAAATAAGAATTATTTCACCTGGATCCATGATTTTAAAAGGCTTATAACCCAGTTCTTCCATTTTTTCATCAATTCTCTTGTTCATTTCAACAAATTTACCTATATCAAGATCTGGCTGGTACCGTAATCCTTCCCTGGCTTCTGAGATGTTTTTATAGGTGGAGAAAAGTATATTTTCGTTTTTTCTCCATATTTTAAATCTACTTCCACTAGTCATTTTCTCTTGAGCCAAAACAATATAAGGAAAACCGCTTATAAGCACTACAAAATTTCCAGGTTTACTATCAACACTAAGCTCAACTAACTTTCTTAAAGTGAATTTCACGGACTCAACAACATTATCTTTATTTATTTCCGTACCTTTTAACCTTTCTTCAATTAAATGAGGAATTAATTCGCTATCAACAATCGAATCATTATATTCACTTTCAAAACGATGCCCGCTGGACTTCAATCTCCTATATTCCTCTGCATAATTCGCGAAACCACCATTATGAACAATAAATATGTTATTCGTGCAGTCACTAAAGGGATGAGTAAATCTTGCATCACCTATAGGAGCCCATTTACTCGGCCACCTTGTATGTCCCACAAAAAATCTAAAATTATCGCATCTTTCTACGATATGAGAATCAAAACCTTCTATCAACACGTTTCTTTTAACACGACGTATTTTTCCACATTCATCCATCCACATAAATCCTGTACCGAAACCTTTCATCGCATCTTTTTCATCAACATTCCTAGAAATAGAATATTGGAAGTAACCTTTAGAGCCAACATACTTTTCAAGGATTTTTAAAACAAGAAATACGGAGTCCAAATCACGACCAACTATGCCCGAAATACCGCACATCCCGTAATCTCCTTCCAAATAAATGTCAATTATTGTATTTGCAGTTAACTGCCTTCCGCTAAAGTTCTTGCAATCATTTCACCAAACTTCTCACATGCTTCTGTCTCTTTTTCGTCTGGAGATTCTACAGCGTAAACGCCTTCTCCTATAATCTTCATACCATGTTCCTCTAACATTTCTCTTAAGCCTTGAATACATTTCTTAGCTCCCTTTTCCTCTCCAGCGGAAGAAAACATACCACCAACCTTACCCTTAAGTTTACCGTAAATTTCTATGGATTCGTCAATGAATTTTTTGATGGGCCATGCAGGAAGTCTAAAATAGCTCGGAGAACCTAAAATTATAGCATCTGCTTCAAGTAAATCCCTATTAGTTGTATCCTCTACCCTTTTTAAAGTCACTTCAACATTTTCCACCTTTCTACATCCTTTAGCTATAGCTTCGGCCATTTTCTTTGTATGTCCTGTTTTGGAATAATAAACAATCAAAATCTTTTTTGGCATGTTTTTTCCTCCAAATTTTGTTCAACTTTTCACGGTATACATTCTATTAAACTTTGGCTCGCTTTTTAAGTTTCAAAGTACTAAATTTTTATATATTTATTTGTTCATTATATTGCTAAAGTCTATTTGCTAAATATCCGGTTTAATCGGCTGGATGTTACGATGCTAGACTTATTTCTTGTTCTATTGATCCTTGATATATTTTCCTTCGTCCCTTGGCTCATTATTGGATTTTTTTTGTTTAAGAATGTATCTTAGACATCGAAAAAAAGTTCCTAAAATATTTCTCCATAACCATGTTCCTTATCTCATTGGCATTTATTTGTCATGCTGCTTGGTCTATTTCCGCTTCAATATTTTCTCCAATAGAACCGATACCATTTTTAGAAAAACTCATGGATATATTCCCGATGTTTGCTGTTTCTCTCATAGTTCTATTTTCTGTAGAAATAACCTTGCGTAAATGGAAAATAATATTCCATGTATCCCTCATTCACGCATTAGTCATAACAGCTTTAGAAACCTTATCAAAAGCAAATATGGAGGATATAGGTTATATGTTTCGTCTTATCCGTCCAACTCATGTTGCTTTAGCCTTAATCACATACTTCTCTATCTACACTCTTGTTTCAAGCGTCGCATTCATTAAATCAAGCTCTGAAGTAAAGGATAGAATTTTAAAAAGAAGATTATTCGGCATGGGACTAGCATGTATTATCGGCCTGTTCGGATGGGTCCAAATACTAATAATACTTGAATTTTATCCTAAGACCCTTATATTTGCATATGCAGCAGCCTTGATCGCTGCACTAGTCGCAGGAATGTTATCACATTTTAGTTTTGCCTATAAAATGAATATTGCAATAGATAAATTCGCAAAGTTTCTACGAGCCAGAAAACTTGACCCACTAAGTAGTGAAAGCAGAATAATGGCCTTATTAAGTAGCTATACGTCAGAAGCCGGTGAGTACCCATTTTATGATCCCAGTTTACCCTCTAAGTGTAAGCTCGATCCTTTAAGTAGAAGACATTGGGACTGTGAAGGCCGAGTATTCATCAACGGCTTCACATGTCCATATCTCATCGATTACCTAGAAGAAAAGTCTAATAAGAATCTTAAATGCAACGATAAAAATGTCTCATCAAAATGAACATAAATTTATTGAACCTTTGGCTTCACTAATCTCTGCTATTTTTAACTTTAAATTCTAACTTCACTAAAAAGTCGGGGCAAAATTGTTACACCGTTTTTAACATTAAAGTGTTAGTTTAGGATAATTAAGTCTGGATAAGATATAAATTTATAAGTTGAGGCGAAGGGGTATTATAAAGGCATATAATGTTTAAATATCGAAGCGTCAATTGGTTGGATATGTTATGGTCGATTTATCCCTCATTTTACTTCTCTTTGATATATTATCATTTGTCCCATGGATCGTTATCCTCGCATTCACACTTAGAACTTATCTTAATCAGAGAAGTAAAGTTTTGCAATATTTTATCATTTCCACGTTCTTTCTATCGTTAGCCTTCATATGCCATAGTATTTGGGCATATACAGCATCTACATTGACCTCAGCGAAACCCTTCCCACTTATAGAAAAGTTCATGGATATATTCCTGATGTTTGCTTTTGTATTCATGATTTTACTTTCAGTAGAAATAGCATTACCAAAGTGGAAACCTATATCATATGTAGCCTGCATCCAAGCCTCGGTCACAGCAATTTTAGAAATTTTAGCCAAGGTAGAGATGGAAAGCGTAGGTTATAGGTTTCGTCTTGTTCGCCCGACTTATGTTGCTTTAGCTTTAATCATATACTTCATTGTATATGCTGGAATTTCTAGTTTTGCGCTCATTAAAACTGGGCTAGAAATCAGAGGCAAAACTTTGTGGAAAAGAATACTTGGTATAGGAATAGCATGTTTTGCAAGCTTAATTGGCTGGTTCCAAATACTAGTAGTAGCATCTATTTATCCTAATCTTCTTTTCGCCGCCTATATCACAGCTTTAACTATGATTTGGGTTCTTGGCTTGATCTTATACTTTAGCCTAGCTTATAAGATCAATGTTGTTGCTAAAGAATTTGTTGAGTTATTAAAACTGAAAAAACTTGATCCATTAAGCCGTGAAAGTAGAATTACAGCCTTACTTACGGACTATACATCAGAAGCTGGTGAATGCCCATTTTATGATCCCAGTTTACCCTCTAAGTGTAAGCTTGATCCTTTAAGTAGAAGACATTGGGACTGTGAAGGCCGAGTATTCATCAACGGCTTCACATGTCCATACATATTAGACTACTTAAAGAGAATGAAAGAAGAT
>JAEOSG010000050.1 GCA_016840485.1 Candidatus Baldrarchaeota archaeon | reverse complement strand
TTACCTATATTAGGAAAACGAAATTAAACATTTTATGTATTTAATACGCCATTAATATTTCAAGTGTATAAAGTTCACTCTACAAATTGCTCAAGAAACATTTACTAAGTTTTACTTTATTGATTACTAAAAAAGGGAATTTGAGTTTTCTCTCCCCTGCAGCTTAATATGTAATGTCGACTTATGACAATAAACTTATTAATCGTTCAATATTTTATTTCTATACTTTCAGAGGTGTTAATATGAGCGTGGCAGTAGAAGTTAACGATCTTGTAAAGGTTTTTGGGAAAATTCGTGCGGTTAATGGAATTTCTTTTACTGTTCAACCTGGTGAGATCTACGGGCTCATAGGTCCCAACGGCGCAGGAAAAACCACTACGCTAAGAATTCTTGCAACTTTGCTACGACCAACTTCTGGAACAGCTAAAATATTTGGTCACGATGTTGTTAAAGAGGCTGAGGAGGTACGTAAGATAATAAGTTATCTTCCGGAGGAAGCAGGAGCTTATAATCAGCTTACTGGCCGTGAATACCTTGAATTTATGGCATCGTTTATTGCAGAAACGGGAGAAGAAGTAAAGGAACTTGTTAATGAAGCTGCTAGGATTTCTGGTCTCGGTAAAAGGTTGTCTGATAAAATTAAAACCTATAGTAAAGGTATGAAACGAAGGTTGCTTGTTGCTCGAGCCCTTATGGTGAAACCAAAGGTTGCAATTTTAGATGAACCAACAGCTGGATTAGATGTAATTCACGCTGTCCATGTTAGGAAAATTGTGAAAGAGTATGCTCAAAAATATGGGATCGCTGTTTTGCTTTCAAGCCATAACATGTTAGAGGTAGAATATCTTTGTAATAGAATAGCACTCATAAATAGGGGGAAAATTTTAGTTGAAGGTAATCCTCTTCAACTAAAAGACCATTATGGAGCGTTAAATCTGGAAGAAGTTTTTGCTATGGTGGTGAGCAAACATGGTTAAAGCTTTACTAACGATTGTTAAGAAAGAAGTTAAAGAAATACTTCGTGATCCCCGTCTGTTCCTTGGAATGATTCTTGTTCCACTTATAATGTTTCCAGCTTTAGGACTTGGAATGCGTGCAATGATTGAATCATCTACAAAACAAGTGCAAACAACAAATATAGCTGTATTAAACTTGGACAATGGAACATTGGCAGAACAAATGTTTAAAGATCCTAGTCTCATGGCAATCTTTAAACAAAGTAACATAACTATCATCTATTTAAATGATTACAATATTTCCTCTAAAGATGTTGCATTAGAATATTTAGTGGAAAATGAGTCGATATCAGCTCTCCTCATTATACCTGAAAACTTTAGCGAATGTATAGCAAACCAAAAAACTGCGATCATAGAAGTCTATACAGTTCTAAGATCCATTGGACTCGGAGAAGCCACAAGTAGCGCACGAGCAAACATGGTAATCAACACTATAAAACAGGTTCTTGTTAATTACTTAATACTTAGTATAGATCCAAATGCTGATCCTAATTTTGTCACTAATCCAGTTATGTCTTCCCCGACCACAGTTTATAAGGGGAAAGAAATAAAAGGAGTACCTCCTGGGGCTATTGCAGGATTCATGTTTTCTCAAGCCTTCATGCTACCACTTGCTGTGATGTTTTTGTTGATGATAGCAGTGCAGTTTGCTGCAATTTCCGTTGCCTCTGAAAAAGAGCAAAAAACTCTTGAAACATTACTGTCGCTTCCAGTTAAGAGAACAACAATCTTAGTAGGAAAATTAACTGGATCAATAATTATTTCAATCGTAGGTGCAATCGGATACATGTTAGGGTTTAATTTCTACATGTCATCCATAATGGGGGCAGCTGGAGAACTGCCTATAAGTTCGGAGCAGTTAGCAGAACTTGGGCTCATGATACCAACTGAAGGATATATACTTTTAGGTGTAACAGTTTTTCTTGCATTGCTTGCATGTCTTTCGATAACGGTTGTAATCGCAGCGTTTGCAGAGGATGTAAGATCTGCTCAAGCTCTTCTCTCGTTTATATTTCTACCAATGATTATACTGGGAATGATATCAGTATTTATGATAATGGGAGGTGTAGGTAAAGAGCTTCTTATGGCATTTTTACTGATACCTTTCACAAACCCTATGATTGCAGGGCTTCAAATACTTAGCGGGAACTATTTCTCAGTTATTATAGGAATCATTGCCATGGCTGTGGAAACCGTTGTATTTATCTATATTGCAGCTTGGTTCTACTCTTCCGAAAAAGTGTTAGTAGCTAGACTTAGATTTGGAAAGAAGACACTTGAAAAAGAAATGAAGCCAGAAGAATTATCAATGACATAAAACGCGTAAAGTCAACAACTTTTTATTTTTCTTTTCTCTATGTTTTTGCAGTATTTTATGAATATCAATGCTTTTAAGAAAGAGAAAGATTGCCCTGATTACTTATTTAAAGTAGAGTATGTGGAGGAATATTGATTGACGGTTATAAAGGGGGAAAAAGCGAAAAAATATGTTTACGGTTTTGTGGATTTAAGTTTACAGGAACAGGTAAATGGCATAGATCTTACCGTAGGTGAAATATACCAGTTTTGCGAAAGAGGCACATTAGATTTTGATAATTCTCGTAGAAAAATACCTAGAACGGAACCATTAAGACCAAAAGATGAGTGGTACAGTTTAAAGCCTGGTGTTTACTTAGTACGTTATAGAGAAAGCGTTGAAATCCCTTTAGACTGTGTAGCTTTAGTACTTCCTAGATCTTCGCTGCTTAGAATGGGGGCAACGTTACACACAGCTCTTTATGATTCAGGTTATAAGGGAAGAGGTGTAGGATTACTTGTAGTATTTAATCCCTTTGGAGTAAAGCTTAGTAAAAATGCTAGAATTGGTCAGATTATTTTTATTAAGTCAGAAAAAGTAGAAAAAGGTTATGAAGGTGAATATTTAGGTGAAGGATTAAAGGAGGAATAGAGTTGAAAATTAGAAAACCATATGTTGCTGGAACTTTTTACGAAGGAGACAAAAACAGCTTATTAAAGAGACTTGAGTGGTGTTTTAAACATGAACTAGGGCCAGGAAAACTCCCTGAAGTTAATGAAAATGGCGAACGAAAAATTGTGACTTTGGTTTCACCTCACGCGGGCTACATGTATAGTGGTCCTGTAGCAGCTAACGGTTTTTATCAGCTTGCACAAGACGGTAAGCCCGAATTGTTCATTGTTATAGGGCCTAATCACAGAGGTTTAGGTGCATCCATCTCTGTGATGGTTGAAGGCGCTTGGGAAACCCCTCTTGGAACAGTTAAAATTAATGGAGACATAGCTCGTAAAATAGTTGAGAAATGTAAGTATGCTGAGGAAGATGACAGCGGCCATATGTTTGAGCATAGTTTAGAAGTTCAGATTCCATTTCTCCAATATATCTATGGATCCTTTGAATTTGTTCCGATTTGTATGAATCTTCAGACACTCTCGGTAAGCAAAGATTTAGGTCAAGCAATTGCTTCGGCTTTGCAAGGTGTTGACGGAGTAATTGTTGCTAGCACCGACTTTACTCACTACGAACCACAGGAATCCGCGTCTAAGAAGGATAGTAAAGTAATTGAAGCTATAACGAAACTTGATGAAGATGCCTTATTTGAAACTGTGAGTAAATATAGGGTTTCTATGTGTGGTTACGGTGCTGTTGCCTCAGCTATAGTTGCTTCCAAACTCTTAGGTGCCAAAGAGGGAGTTTTAATTAAATATGCCACATCAGGCGACATTACACGCGACTACAGTCAAGTTGTAGGATATGCTGCAATAAAGTTAATTAGGTAAGTGAGCTATCGTTTCGAAGTAACCGGAGGAACAATCAATGAGTACAAAGAAGAATACAGGTGTTGTTGGATGCGGCTGGTTTGGCTCTGCACATTGCCGTGTCTATAAAGAGATTTCGAACCTAACTGCTGTATCAGATATAGATGCTGAAAAAGCTAAAACTCTCGGAGAAAAATACGACATTAACTGGTACGTAGATTACAAAGAAATGATAAAAAATGAGGACTTAGATGCTGTCAGCATAGTAGTTCCACCGAAATACATTCCGAAGATAGCGGAAGACTTTGTAAAACATGGAATAGATGTTCTCATGGAGAAACCTCTAGGCACACGTGTGGAGGATGTTGAAAAACTACTTACTTACGATAATGTTAGGATAATGCCTGGCTTTATAGAGCTTTTCAACCCTGCTTTTGAAAGACTTAAGAAAGGTCTACCATTTATTGGAAAACCGATCATGGCAAGTGCTAGACGAATAGGTAGATTTCCTAGAAGATTTTGGAACATAGGTGTTATCATGGATTTAGCCTTTCACGATATGTACATACTACGCAATCTATTTGGTTCAGTTAAAAGAATGGATAGCATGGTTAGCTACTTTACTAACGACGAGTTTGAAGATGCAGCAATAATAATTTTAGAATTTGATAATGGAGTTAAATGTTTAATAGAAGCAAACTGGCTTACTCCATCAAAGGAGAGAAAGCTAAGAGTTTATGGAAGTGAAGGTATTATTGAAATAGACTTTTTATCACAAGAGTTAAGAATCCTTAAAAATGAGGTAGCTGAGTTCCCCGGCGCGGGAAGAGAAGAAACTTATAAGCCATTCAAAGTATATGAACCATTAAAAAGAGAATTAGAGGTATTTCTTTACGCAAAGGAAATCCCTGTTACCCTTAACGAAGGAATAGAGGTACTTAAATTAGCTTTAGAAGCGTCTAAACACCAAAGATAACTTCGATATTAATGAATATAACTGGTGGCAAGCAATGTTTAACTTAACAAAATTAATTAAATATATTGCTCTCCACGCTTTTACGTTTTTAATGGTCGTAGTTCCACTTTATGCAGTTACCATAACCTTACCATTAATTTTTCCGCCGCGAGAACTTTTTGATTTAATGCTCCTTTACGGATCAGCTATTTGCCTTTTATTATTGCCAATTCAGACTGGCCTTCAGTTGGATGCACTTATTAGGTTTGATTTGCCACCCTTTCTCTTATCCTATTATTTTCAATACGATGTTGACAAAAAACTTCCTCATGAAGTTTTAGAGCCTGTAAAAAGCCGCTTGGGGGTGCTTGTACTAATTCTTCTCTTAGCAGGAGGCTATGTGGCTTGGCCGTTTTTCATAGTTTATGGTTTTGTACTTGTTTATATGAAGTTTGTTCAGTACGAGCTTTATAAACCTGAAAACATAATGATACTTGTAGATAAACTATCTAGACTTTTTCCGTCACTTCTAATAGCTTTATTTCTTTTCATAGTGTTTAGTGTATTTGCTATTCAAAGGAGGGCTAGATCGAGATGAAGAATTTAACAGCTGGAATACTCATTATTGGCAACGAAATAGTAGACGGAATTGTTTTAGATACTAATGGGAATTGGCTTGCAAAGATGCTTAGAGCATTTGGTGTGCATGTTAAAGAGTTTATGACCATTAGAGATGAAATAGATGAAATTTCTAAAGCCATAAGAAGAATGATAGAAGATGGATGTGATCTAATTATCACTAGTGGTGGATTGGGACCAACACATGACGATAAAACATTACAAGGAGTTGCAAAAGCCTTCAACCTAAAACTTGCACTTAACATGGATGCCTTAAAAATTATTGAGAGACAATATCGCTATTTTTACGAAAAGGGGTACGTCAAATCCCCCGAAATAACAGAACCCCGTAAGAAAATGGCTATATTACCTGAGGGTGCTAAACCGTTGGATAATCGTGTGGGTGGTGCTCCAGGAGTACTTTTAGAAACTGATAACTGTGTTGTTATTTCCTTACCGGGTGTTCCAAGAGAATTAAAATGGATTTTTGAAAATGAAGTTGTACCTTGGCTTAAAGAAAGGGTTAAAGCAGCTTTCTACGAAGAGATTTTTGAGGTTTCAGCGATAGATGAAACTACTCTTTCTCCTTTCATCGACGAGGTCATGCGTGAAGTTCCAGGTGTCTACATAAAATCTATGCCCGAAGTTGGAAAGATAAGGGTTTGGATATCGGCTTCCTCTGAAGTTCTTGAAGATGCAAAAGAAAAAGTAAAGAAGGCAATTGAACTATTAGAGAAAAAACTTTCAACCTAAATTTGTCAATCCCAATATTAGCGACGAATCGACGAAACAAACTTAACTTTATATAGATGTAGAATGGTGATATTATGAGTTAATTAATAAGTTTCGAACCCACTATATTGTTGTGGTGGAGGGTTAATATTGGAAGAAGAAGAGTTATTTGTTTATAGAAGTTTCCTTGAAATTTTTAATTTACTTTCTGCGCTTAAAACAGAGTTAAAGCGGTTATATACTCTTTTAGATGAAGACCATAGAAGAAAAATAGTTTTAGCTTTAGATGCTGCCGAAAAATTAGAAAACTTCCTTGGAAAAATTAGAAAAGAAGCAGTTGGTAAATAAATTGTCATACATCATTAGAGTAAATCAATTCAGAGATGCTAAAAGTGGTGCTTACCTTTTTCTCTTTAAAGTCTCAGTTGAAGGCCCTCCAACCCTTCTTTCATATGCCTCGGCATTAAACTTAAAATTTGAGAAAGTAGTTTGCGAAAATAAGGTTATTTTTTGTTCTGACTGGTTTGAAAGTTTAAGAAAAGTAGAAGAAAAAATCAGTGAAATAACTAAATATTTACAAAGTAGAGGCGAAAGAACACTAGTAAAGAATGATATATTTGAAGAAATTGTCGACTTTTAATAATGCATTTTAAACGTTAAGTGTTGTGGAGGTATCACGCACTGTTATAAATCTTTTCCCAATTCTTTACTAGGAATAAGAGTTAGAAATAGGTGTAGCTTAATGGTTCATCAGGAGTATTTTGATATCTTACGGGAAAATCCGCTGCCTTTTCAAAGATATGTTTCAAGAGGAGACATGCCAGATGAAGTAGACATCTGTGAACCGAGAAAAGATGTAGAGGAAGCCATTCTAGAAGCTATTGAACTTGTTAGGATTGATAGTACTCCTAGAATAGTTCCTGTGTTAGGCGAAGCGGGCATGGGCAAAACACACCTTTACTGGGCATTAAAAGAAAAAGAAAAAACACATAATTTCATCGCGGTGTATGTTCCAAGCCCACCAAACCCGTTACGTACAATATTACATCTATACACGTGTCTAATGGACGTTGCTGGCACAACATTGATGGAAAATGCAGCTAACAGACTTTTGGAAACATATGGATCGAACGAAAAGAAAAGTTTTCTTTCAGTTTTTGGGAGAAGAAAAAAGGAATTTTCAGTCCATCAAACATATTCAGGAGTCGCTAGCGATATTGTAAAAGTACTATTGATTTATGCTACAAATTTTGCTCTCAGAAACATTGCTGAACGATGGTTATTAAGCGAAACACTTGACGAAGAAGATCTTGAAAAGCTTGGTGTAAGAAGCATATTGGATGATGATGAAACATGTTTTGCTGCACTAAAAATTCTACTAGATAACGCAGATAAGGTTGTTCTTTTCTATTTTGACGAAATGGAAACTCCTTTAAGAATATGGGGTGAAGAAGCAGAGAGGCAAATTTTAGAAACTATAAAAAAGCTATACAATGAATTAAAAAATTGTTGTTTCATCATTACCTCTCTTCCAGAAACTTGGGAACAACTCACGAGAATCATGGATGCTTCATTAAGTTCTAGAATGGAATTACCAGCCTATCTCAAACCTTTTAGTATTAATGACATTAAGAAATTTTATGTTGAACATATGAAGCTTTACTGGGAACAATTCAACCTAGCTCTCCCAGACGATCCCCACTTTCCACTCAAAGAAGAAGAATTTGAAAATATATATGAAGTAACCAAGGGTAACCCGAGAGGAGTAATTAAACAGCTTAGAAGAAAACTTAAAGAAAAATTGAAAATAGAAGAAGAGGAAAGGGAGGAAAAAGAAGAAATAAAGGTAACTCCTGTCATTTTGGTTGACTCACTTTGTTTAGCAATGTCACATGTGGCTGAAACCATGGGACTAACTGCCAGCCTAAAAATAGCTTATTCCTACAGGATTGGAGAAAAACAGCAACAATTGGCCGCTCTAATGGAAATATCTAAAAATAGTAATAAGGCTGTTGTAGGTTTTGAGATTCCAAACATAAAAAATTGGGATAAAAGTGGAGGCGTTGCAGCGTACTATGCACTTAAAAGGCTAGAAAATGCTGTCGTTTCAAACTTAATGGACAAAGGTGTACTTGTGGTTCCCAGAGGAACTTCAGGAGAAAAGTACACAAGACTCCTAGAAAAAATGAAAGAAAAAATTATACTTATTGAGATCAACCAAAAGGAAGCAAAGGAAATTATAAGTGAAAAGAATGAAATCTCGAAAAGAGCCACCAGAATAGCAGAAAGAATATTAGAGGATATTAAGAAAGAGTTCTTACAAAAATAAAAAATGATGTTTTGATGTTTTTATCTTAATTGTTTGTATGCTAATTTGATGTCTTCTGCTGTTACGGTCTTTCTTCCTGCATGTTCTGCTAGATCTCTTGCAATGTTTGCAATGTTAAGAGCCATATCTTCAAGTATTTCTCTGAGTGTTCGTGTTGCGCTTGCTGATACTCTTTCTGCACCGCCTTTCTTGATTAATCTTTCAATTGGGGTTAATGGAAAGATACTTTCTTTTGGCATTTATCCTTTCCTCCCTTACATATATGTTGGTTTTGAGATATTTCATATATCTCAGATATTGCTTATGCTATTTCTTCTTTTTAAATTTTATGGTTTATCGCTCATGCTATGACGATATGCCCATATGTTGTGACCAAGGGCCGCGGCCTCAAACTATATGTTACCCCACTATAGGGGTGGTGGTCATGTATTGTTGGGGTTCCAATATGAGCCGTAGTCATAACCGATATTGAGTCACGAAGGTGAATGAGTTGTTTAATGGTTGAAAAAACAAATTTCAAAAGAAAAGGAATTAGATTATTTTTATGCTTTAACCAGTTTATAAGCTTCAATTTACCACAAAAAGCTTAATGAATGTTCAATGAATATGAAATCACTTAGAAGAACTTCTTTCAATTCAGAATTTATACCCAACCATGGTGGAGGGTGCATGGTAACAACGAGTTGCTACGTGTTTAATAATATGATTAGCAGTAATATCTCCATTGATTAATATCGAGAAGTATAACAATGCTATGATGGCGCGACTAGCATACATCCCGCTCCTGCATGAATAGTAACATAAGAAAACTATAATATCAAAAGTAATATCATTAGAGAAAAAGGGAATATTTCATTTTTCATAAACTATTTTCGCTATTGGAGGGGTATTTCTTTTGTGTTCACTTTTTAATATCATTTCCTTAACTCTTTCCACAGTTTCAATGGGTATTTTTAAAATATCCGACAAAACTTTAAGATCCATCTTTAAATCAACTAATCCATGCAATATCTTGTCAAGCATATCGTAGGTTATACCGATCTCTCCTTCATCTGTTTGTCCTTCCCAAAGACCTGCTGAAGGTGTTTTTAGAATTATTTTTTCTGGGACACCCAAGTATCTAGCTAGTTGTCTTACTTGGGTCTTGTAGAGATCGCCTATAGGTAAGATATCTACACCACCGTCGCCATATTTTGTAAAGTATCCAATTAAAAGTTCAGATTTATTGCCAGTGCCAGCTACTATGCGATTAAGTATATTTGCATGATAATAAAGAAGAATCATTCTTACACGTGCATGAATATTACCAAAAGCCACAACATTTTCCTCGTTAAAATGTTCGCATTTCTTCAAAACCTCTTTAAATGATTTGAGAACCGGAGAGAAATTTATTATTTCATATTTTATTTTTAAAAGTTCAGCTACATTTACAGCATCTTCAATATCTTCTTTTCGTGTGACATCGGTGGGCATTATTAAGCCTAAAACTTTTTCAGGTCCTAAAGCTTTAACCGATAGAAAGGCCACTGTTGAACTATCCACTCCACCACTTAAACCAACAACGACTCCGCTAGCATTTGCTTCCTCAACCTTATCCCTAATGAATGAGACGATCTTTTCGGTTACATCCCTCGGTTCTATATCAAGAGAAAACTCGCTCACGGGCATATAACCACCTCATACTATAACCTTACATCTGCTACTTTAAACCTATTTTACATTTAATAATTGTTAACAATCAAAAAGTGGAAAAGAAAATTATCCCAATGATGATTTAAAAAGCGAAAGCAAGGTTCAGAGTCTCTCTGAGGGTTATCACAGCTAAAAACGCGAAAACGTTATCTTGTTAAAAGTAAAGTTGAGTGTACAGAGTGACATGCGTGGATAATTGAAATTCTAATAATAATAGAAAGAGCTAGGAAAACAATAAAATAAAACATTATATATAGGTGTATATCCTTTTGAATTTATTAAAGAGTATAGGAGAGGATAAAGTGTCGGAGGAAAGTGGTCGAATAGAAGAAAGAATAGCTAAATATCTAAAACTCATGAAATTAAAGTTTGAATGGAGAGAAAAAGACAAAGTTTTCCTAGTTCCATATGAAATTTCTGGCAGAAAACACGTAGTAGTCATATTTGTAGCCAATAACTGGGTTTGGATGCGGTGCGGAATTATCAGAAAAGATGAAATACCAAAACGGAAAGAATTGGAACTATATAAAGTTTTATTGAAGGCTAACCACGACTACCCTGAATTCGTTTTTGACATGGACAAAGATGGAAATGTTGGTACAAGTCAGGAAATTTACGTAGATGCATTAAATTTTGATGTTTTCGAAGAAGAGTTTCTAGCAATACCATTTGCTGTAAAATTTTTCTGGGAAAAAATTGCGCCAGCACTTGGCAAAAAGGAACCAGAAAGAACAGAGTGGATATACATTTAATGCATTAAAATACGCCAAAATCTATGCAAATATGAAAAACTCCGGTTTCATTTCCTTCAGCCATCTTTATTTCAATAATACAACGGTGGTGAAGTGGGATGGGCTGGATTTTTTATTTTTGGTTATTTATAACATACTTGGGGAGTGAATATTTTTATCTGGTTGCCTTAACCACTTTATATCTAGCTGTTAACAAAAAGTTGTGTTATAAAACCGCATTAATACTGTTTTTCAGCATGTGGTTAAATAACTTGCTAAAAGATCTTTTTAAGCTTGAAAGACCGCCTGATAGGCTAATTGAAGTATCTGGCTATGGTTTCCCAAGTGGACATGCTCAGAATTCAACTACTTTTTGGGGATACCTCGCTATTACGACGCAAAACGTTTTCGTAATATTTCTAGCAATTGTTCTAATTATTTTAATTTCATATTCTAGACTTTACCTAAATGTGCATTATCCAATAGACGTTGTTGGAGGAATATTCATCGGAATTTTTTTAGTTTTCACATATTACCTTCTAAGCAAATTTTTTGAAGAAAAAGTTGAAAAAATTCCCTTTGGGCTTAAATTTTTCATATCAGGTTTTGTGCCCCTTATGCTTTTTGCTTTATATACAATTTTGTTTTTTGTGGAAGCTAGCGAGGATGTACCAAGAATATGCGGCGCATATCTAGGCTTTGCTGCAGGCTATCTACTGGAGGGGGAAATTATAGGAATGATGGACTCTCAAATATTTAAGTTCAAAGTTTTTCGATGTTTTTTGGGCCTCATAATTGTTTTTATTACGTATTTGCTTCTTTCAATCCTCTTTTCAGCCGGTTTTTACATAGTGTTCATAAGATACATGTTAATAGCATTATTGGTGACAGTCCTTGTGCCCTTCTTAATCAAGATGTTAAAAATCTGAATAGCCTTTCATTAAGTAAACTTGTGTTTTATCTTCGGCAAGATTAATAAGGTTTTATTTCGAGTTTTTAGTAAATACTACACGAGGAATTATCGGTGGTTGAGTATAAAGACAGCATTGAAATTAAGCAACTATTAGCTATAGGCGAAAGTTGTAGGGCTGAATTTAAAAGAATGCTTAAGGAAAAAGACTTGAAAAAAGATAGAAGAGAAAAGCTAGTAACACAAATAAAGTATATTACGTCCGAAGGCCATGGATTTTTTGTTATAGGTGTTGAAGACATAAATGGAAAAGCTTGGGACATTTACGGGTTAACTAAGGAGCAATTGGAATTATCTGAGAAAATTTTGAAGAAACTATGTGAAGAAGCCAATGCTCGTATAATTGAAACCGAAATTATTGAAACCGAAAAAGGATATGTTGGAAAATATGTTCTTGAACGTGTTCCCCTAGATGAAATTAAAGAAACAATCGGTATAAATGTTGTTGGCAGAGTTAACAGCGGTAAATCCACATTGATAGGTATTTTCGTTAAAGGCATGCTTGATGACGGCAAAGGTGCTGCAAGATCCTTTCTTCTTAAACATCCTCAAGAAATAAAGAAGGGGCAGACGGCAGATATTCATCAGGCGTTTATTGGCTTTGATAAAGAGTTGAGACCTGTAACTTTTCATAATCCTCTTGATCAAGAAGAGATTGCTAGAATTCTCGATGAGTCTGTGCGAATCGTTATTTTTCATGATGCTCCAGGTCACTCTGAGTATGCTAAAACTATGATTAGATCAGTACTAGGTCAAGATGCACAATACGGGTTAGTTCTTGTTCCAGCAAAGGACGAATATAAACTAATAATGTCAGAGAGGATGAAGACTGGATTATCTAGGTTGGATGATATAACCCGTGAACATTTAATTCTCTTATCTACACAAGAACTGCCATTTCTAGTTGTAATTTCAAAAATAGATCTTGCAACACCAGGAGAATTAAGAGTAGTTAGAGAAGTCGTACGAGAAACCTTGAAAAGTATAGGCAAAATCCCGCTATGGATTAGAACTTTAAAAGATATTGAAATTGTTTTGCGAGAAATAGGTCATCGAGTTATAGTACCCGTCTACGAGATTTCATCTGTAACCGGTGAAGGTTTACCTCTTCTAAGAGAAACCATTGCGCGTTTACCTTCAAGAATTTCTAATGAGTTACTTACGAAGCCTGCTTTAGCTTATATTGATAAGGTTTATCGAGGCATAGCTGGTACAAATGTTGTAGTTACGGGTACTGTAGTGCAAGGTGTTTTTAAGCCAGGTCAAACTGTTATTGTTGGCCCCGACGATAACGGTGAGTTTCATCAAGCTAGAGTTGCTTCTATTGAGGTTTTCAAGAAAAGAGTTGAGCGTGTTAAGGCCGGGGATGCATTTGGAATAGATTTAAAAAGAATTGATCCAGAGATTGTTAGAAGAGGGCAAGTAATAGCTGATCTTGATTATCCTGTAAATGCTGTTAGAGTTTTTGAAGCAAATATAATTGTAACTAAGCATCCCACTAGAATAACTGTAGGCTACTCTCCTGTTTTACATGCTCATACAGTTAGTCAGACCGTGGTTTTCGATAAGATTTATGGTAAAGATTATCTTACGGTTGGAGACTTTGCAAAAGTTAGGTTAAAGTTCAAGTTTAGGCCTGAAATGTTAAAGGTGGGAGATAAAATTGTTACGAGAGAGGCAAACACTAGAACTATTGGAAGAATAGTTAACATTATAAAATAGCTTTGGTTCTAAACCTAGTTTTCTATAAATTTTGAGTACTAGTTCTTGAACTTGACTAGGGCCAAGTGTAAGGTAATGTAGATGTGCTTGGCAGCCTTCTTTGCAGTCAGATGCTCCAAACCTCTTAACTAAAACGTGTGCTGCCTTTAGTTTTTCGATTTCTTGAGATACTTTACACTCGAATTTCTCGTTTGTCTCTGCATAGATAACTGACTGTATTTGGGCGTTATCTGAATTTAAAAGGTAATCTATGTGCCATTTCATTTTCTTATTTTTTCTTAGATGTCTTTTTATTCTACCTTCTAAGCTTAAAGCACCTATACCCATGGCTGAACCAGTGTAGGTGTAGATTCCTCTTGGAAAAGTGTGAATCCCTAGTTTTCCAATTTTTAACAATGTATTTGTTTTAAGAAAAATTATGAGAGTATATACACCTTTCAAAAAGCCTCATCTCGACCTAAAACACAGTTTTCTTAATATCTCTAAAGTATTTTCCTGAATTGTTTTTTGTCTATTTTTCCTCTTACTTCAAGTATTCCGTTTTTATAGTTTGCCTGTATGCTGTTAAGGTCGAGTGGCACTGGTACTAAACTTATGAAGGTTTGGTCGCCTGACTTTATAATTAGAGAGCTTTGCGATGCTTCAACATTTACATTTTCGCTTTGAATGTTATAAATTAACAGAATGTTTTCTCCATCTGTTTGAACGTCCATGGGAGATATGATGCATGGGAACTCTTGTCTTACTTTTTCTTTTTGCTCAAATTTTGTTTTTGGTTGAAAAGGTCTCGGAAACAACGGTATTATAGGGAATGGTGGAAGTGGAAGTTCTTTACCTCCCTTTGGTGTATGTTGTTTAATTTTTATTCCTTCTGGTCCCATTATTATTGAAAAACCGAATGTAAAGCCTTTTTTCTCTTTTTTCCGTTCTTCATCTCTTTTTTTGCTTCTATCATCATCTTCATTCTTTTTATGTTTGAAAGGCATATTTTACATCTCCCTTTAATATAAAGGGGACACACCTAAAAACCTTTTGCAACATTTTTAAATTATATAACCTAAGAGGTTGTATGCTGATGTAAGGAGAAATTTTTAAGATTTAGTTATGAAAATTTAAGAAATAAATTATCTCCTTAATCCCCGAGTTAAAATGTAATTGGTGGAATTTATGGTGACGAATAAAGGAAGATTTGACCACTTCGTGACACAAGCAGTTCATTTAATCCTTGAAAGATTTCCTAACGAAGAAGTTTACACCTGCGAGTCTGGTGCTACCCCAAGTGGTAAAATACATTTAGGAAACCTTTTAGATCTCACCCTTTGTGATGGTATTTTAAGAGAACTTTCAGATATGGGTTATAAAGCTCGCCATATACTATTTATAGATAGTCAAGATCCTTTAAGAAGACTTCCTCTATTTGTCCCTAAAGAATTTATAGAAAAAGAAGAAGAATTTCGAGGTTTCCCTCTGGAAGACCTACCAGACCTGTGGGGCTGCCACAAAAATTATGCTGAACATTTTGTTTCTCCGGTTAGAGAACACGCCGCCGACTTTGGTATCAAACTTGAAATACTTTTCGCTGGAGAGTTCCACAGAAGAAAAGAGTATGTAGAGGAAGTTAAGTTTGTTCTTGAGAATCGAAGCAGATTTATAGAAATTTTAAATAGGGTTAGATCTGCTGCTGGACACAAAACACTATACCCTGAAGATTGGATTCCGTATATGCCCATTTGCAATACTTGTGGAAGAATTGCTGAGTGGGCTGTAAAACCAACTTATATTGATGGCTACAAAGTTGGTTATCACTGTGATGTTTGTAAAGAAGATGGTGAGGTTGATATTAGGGATGGAAGAGGAAAGCTTCCTTGGAGATTAGAGTGGCCCGCTAGATGGAAAATCTTACATGTTAACTTCGAGCCTTTAGGCAAGGATCATTTAGCTGCTGGATCTTCCTTTGACACCGGTAGAGCTGTTTTAAAAGAGGTTTGGAACCGTCCTGAACCAGTCTCTATCTTTTACGATTTCGTCTATATTCGTTCACCTGATGGTCAGTTGCTAAAAATGAGTAAGAGAAAGGGCATTGGTCTTGGCTTGGATGAATGGCTTGAAATCGCACCGCCCGAGGCATATAGGTTTAATGTTTTCCGCCACATGCTTGAGGATGTTAGAACTTCTGCTCTTCCTCATTGGGAATTTGATTATAAACGTATTTTTGAACTCGTAGATCGATACGATTGGGGTGAAAGAATATACTTTAACGTAAAGGAAGAAGTTGAGAAAATAGATGAAAATGTTAGAAGAAGAATCGTAAAGGCGTACCTTCTTTCACAAGTAGATAAACCTCCAAGTAAATTGCCTTTACAGTTACCATATAGGTTTGCAGCAGTTCTATCACAAATTTTAGACGAAGACCGCGAAGAAGAAAGATTAATATCAATTTTGAGGAGAACAGGATATTTAGCAAACGGTATTTCCGAGGAAGACTTGAGAAATGTTAAGAAAAGAATAAAAATGGCTAGAAGATGGATCGAACTATATGCGCCAGAGTTTAAATTGAAAGTAATTGAGAAACTACCAGTTGAAATAAAAGATAGTTTAAGCGAAAAGCAGAGAAAAGCACTAGGTTTACTGGCCGAGACCCTTAAAAGTAGGACATGGACTGAAAATGAACTGTTTAACGAGTTTTACAACATAATTAAAAGTGTCGGATTAAGTTCCAAAGAATTTTTTGAAGCTGCCTACATGGTTTTGCTTGGTAAAAAAAGTGGTCCAAGACTTGCTGGTTTGCTACTCAGTTTAGAAAAGGACTGGGTCATAAAAAGGCTGGAAGAAGTAGGTAAATAAATCTAGGTTTAGGTGTACATTTCCTCTGGGACTTCACACGCACTAGTTTCTGGATTTTCTTCCGCTTCAATCATTAATATTTTTGAAAAGTTTTCTGCAAGTGAACTTATCTCTAAAATCAGCTCGTTGACTTTTTCTTCAAATTTCTCCATATTTTCATTTAGCTGTTTGAATGCTTCTATCAATTTATTCAATTTCTCTTCTAATGTTTTATTTGACATATGTAAATGTAACACCTCCAAGCCAACACTATAGGATGATGATGCATATATGAAGATTACTCAAGTTGAGATGTTAATCTAATAAGAGAATCTTTATTTATGTGAATAAAAGAGACAAAAAACATTTCGTTAAACTTGTACTTATTAATCTATTTTATTCTCAATCTAAGTGGTATGTTTTACATGCATGGTGAAATGAAACACATAGGATTGTACTTCACAAGTAGTTACCAAGGGTTTCAATTGGACTATCCGAAGAATTAATTATAAAGAAGGACTTACATATAAGGAAGCGTTACTTACAGTTCTTCAATGGAGGAAATGTTTTGCCGACTAAAGTAGTTAAATGCCCAATTTGCGGAGATATACTTTTCTTTAATGTAGATAAAAGAGTGGTTTCAAGTCGAAGAAAATATTGGCCTGCAGAGGTCCGTATTAAACATAAGGACCACGAATTTATAGCCTTATTTGACAGTCAGTTACATTTAATAGAAGTAAGAGCACCAACAAAAGAAAATAAAAAATAATTAATTTATTTCTTTGGTGTTTGACCTTGCACAAGAGACTGTACCCCGAAGTTCCTATTGTCGGCATAGGAGCAGTAATTGTTAAAGACAATAAGGTGTTATTAATTAAGCGTGCCGGAGAACCTGGAAGAGGACTTTGGAGTATACCCGGTGGACTGGTTGAACTAGGGGAGAAAATAAAAGATGCGGTTCGCCGCGAAGTGAAAGAAGAAACTGGACTAGAAGTAAAGGTTAATGAGATTGCAGATGTGACCGAGATTATTACAAGGGATGAGGAAGGCAAAGTGAAATACCACTTTGTTATTGTCGACTTTTTTGCCGAACCCTTAAAGGGGGAATTAAAGCCTTCATCTGATGCTTTGGAAGCTAAATGGGTTGAATTTGAAGATCTTAGAAAGTATCATTTAACAGAAACCGTTGAGAAACTTTTTAAGAAGCTGGGTTTTTTAAAATAGAAGGATTAAAATATTTGTTAGAAGTGTAATGTCAGTTGATACAAAATTATTAATACCATTTACGTTTGTAATTAATTTAAATGGTTAAGTTCGTCTCCCACGGTATGGTACTTTACTTGGATAATTTAGAGTAGGAGAGAGAAAAATATTGGAAAAAGAAGTATTTGAAACGATTAAAAAACAGTTGGCGGAAAGAGACGCCATAATTGAAAAACAACGCAATAGAATTCTTCTTTTACAAGAGAAATTAAATGAAGTTAGAGAAGTAGTTTCAGTATTAGAGGCAGAAAATGAAAAATTAAAAAATGATCTCAAAAGCAAGGAGGAAGAGTTAGGAAAAATAAAAAAGGCGTTTGACAGGCTTCAGGAAGAATTGGTAGAGCTTAAAAGTAAATTAAGAGAAAAAGAAAAGTTAATTGAAGATTTGAAAAAAGAAAAGGAAACAAAAAAAGTAACCGAAGCCGAAGTTCAGACAGAACAAATAAGAATGTACGAAAACCTCTTGAAAGAACTACAAGATAAATTCGTAAACTTACAAATGTTAATTGTTAAAGCTATAGCTGGAGATGAAAAGGCGATAGAAAAACTT
>JAEOSG010000159.1 GCA_016840485.1 Candidatus Baldrarchaeota archaeon | reverse complement strand
CTTCTATTCTTAATTGTCTTGGTGATTATTCTAATTTATCGTAGAAGAAAGAGTAAGAAGTCTAAGGAGGCCTTTTATTCTGGTTGGACTGCTTGGTATTATGGTTATGATTTGCGTGAGAGGACTAGAAAATTTTAGTAAATGTGGGCCGGGAGAGATTTGAACTCTCGACCTTTCGGTTATCAGCCGAACGCTCCAACCAAGCTGAGCTACCGGCCCTCTTCAACGTACAACTTTTTCAAATGTTTTCCTATTAAAGTTTTCCAGATAAAAAATAGAGTTTAGAGGAACAAGGCGTTTCTGCCTGCTCCTCCGTTTGGTACGCTGAGGAGCCTTAAATATTTAAGCACAAATATGTTATCCAATGGATAAAGCTCATACTCTAACTCTTGAGTTTCTAGAAGAATACTGAAAGTTCTATGTAAACGTGGAGGATACCAATCGTAGGTAAGAGTAATGTTTTCCCCTGGAAGAAGCGTGACTGTAGTTGAATATATTAGGGTAGGCTGCAAATAGCTCGGAGGAGTCCATATTTCATGCGTGAAATAATAAAGGGTTACGTTAAACGTTTCCAAACGGTTTCCATTATTAGCAACCGTGTAAGTTAGGTGAAGAGGTTGATCCCACGGAGCATTTAACCCGGAAACTGTGAGGCTGACGGCTGTTACATCATAAACTGGAAATGGTATGCCGAAACAGTAAACTGCTCCGTCAGTAGAGCTTATAATTACGTGGTCATCTGTTAAAGCGGGAGATGCCACTACAGAGTTGCCGATCAGATAGCTCCAAACAACTTGTCCTGTAGTTTCATTTAGACAGTATATTTTGCCGTCTAAAGATCCTATATAAATAAGCGAGTTGTTGCTAATCGCTGGAGATGACATATTAATTGGATCTATTAGCTCTGTCCATAGAGGCGGATTTGGCGACATCTCTTTAAAACAGTATATGTTTCCATTTTCGTCGGCAACTACGACCAATCCTTTCACTGTATCCACGCTGGGTGACGACGTCACAGGGGCAACCGTTTGATATTCCCATATCAGGTCTGGCGTATTGCCTGTGGCGTTCAAAGCTAAGACCCTAGGTAGATCATATGTTCCTATGAAGAGCATTCCATTATGAATGGCTGGACTTGAAATAACAGGGCTGAAGGTTTGATATTCCCATATCAGTGCTCCTGTGTCTTCTTCTAACGCATAAATTGCTCCATCATAACTTCCGAAAAACACTCTATTATATGCCACGGCTGGAGAAGATTGTATTTTTCCGCCTGCAGAGAAATTCCATATTTGAGTCCCTGTAGTTTGATTTAACACATAAAAGTAACCATCCGAAGTGCCGAAGAATATCTTATCATCAGCGACCGTAGGAGGCGAAGTAACAGTTGCACTAGTTGGTAGGTCATATGTCCATCTCAACATCCCAGTAATTTCATCTAAAGCATAAAGTTTTCCAGGACTACCCACTCCGAAAAATACGGTTCCATTATAAATCGCTGCTGAAGTGCTTATAGAATTATTCGCTGTGAACTCCCAAATCTTTTCACCCGTTATTAAATCTAATCCATAAAAAGTTGAGTTTGCACTGAAAAATACCATGTTATCAGTAATACGTACTGAACTGCACTGAATGGTATAAAGGGGAGCGCCGTATGAAGTATCATTTACTGATGTTATCTGGCGATAATACAAAGGAGTATTATTAACGGGTCCGATTACATTTGAAAATCCGGTCTGAAAAGCATAATTTCCATGTTGGCTCCAAGAGTCATAGTTTTGCCTTGAAGGGCTGTCTCCTGGTGGGCCATTCCAGGCAAAGTTTGCCTTGGGATTGTACATGACAAATGGAATTTTGGCGGCACGGACACCAGAACCCATGGTTGGTTCTTGCTTTTTTGTACTCCAGTATTTTACAAAATTTTTTGTGGTTTTTCGAGCAAAATCAAATATTTCTCCTATGTGAAGCCACCCGTCCTTGTTAAAATCAAACCTTGACTTCTGGTTTATCGCACCGATTATCCCTATTGGTCCTATATGCTTATAGTTGGTATACAGGTCAGTGTGTCCTGTAAAATATGTCCAATTGCCAGGAGAATTTCCCCATGTTTCACTAGTTCCATAGGCTTTTTGATTGTACTTACAGGCCGATAGTATCACTCTTCCTTTTCTCAGTAAGTTTTCCTGATAATTATGGTGTGAATCAAAAGCTCCTATGTAACGTTCACTGTAGCATGAATCAAAAATCAATAAAGTACAATTAGAAGATGATAGATCCCCATGGTTAAATGCGCGTTTGAGTTCCTCACTAGATATTTTGGGGTCTGGATTAACGTCTTTTCCTAACAGTATATATGGAAACTTGTAAGAAGAAGAACTGTTAAGTCCAGAGTGCCCACAATAATAGAAGATACGTATCGTAAAAGTGTTGCTGCATCCAGGGGATGTTGCTCCTAGAAAACTTCGAATTTCATTAAGTATTCTTGATTTATCACTTATTCCGCCATTGTAGAATCTCTTGGCATCTTCATAGAGTGAATTGTAAGGGACTGCCGAAAACAGATGTATATGAGAGTAAAAATTAACACCAATGTAATTGGAAGTTCTATTTTGCCAATTAAAGAACTTTGTTAAGTTCATAATAAGATGTTCAGCTGATTTCATAGAGACATTACCAAAATAACCCTCTATTGCCAGTAATCTAAAATCTATGTTAACCCTAGGTTTGGAATGGAAGTATATTTTAAAATCATCCCAATATGCTTCGCCATATTGTTCAACTCCGTCTTCAATGTCTCCCACAACAAATGGTGGACGATTAAACGTTCCACCATGAAAACGGCAAAATTGATCCTCAACTACATATTTTTTATTAACTGTGTCATAAACATCAATGTAAAATCCTGTGCCCGGAACCACCCAATAAGTTATACGATACCATCTATCTTCTTCTAAAGTAGTTATGTTATATCTGGAACCTCCCATTTCCCAATAAAGTGTTGCACCCTGAATACCTGTAATTATATGCTGGTTCCTAAATACATTTAGAAGATTATTATTAGTTCCAGGAATACAGAAATAAAATTCAATTACATATTTTTTAGAATAATCGATTGAACACAGACTTCCATTGCTCAGCGGAGGACTCATCCAGTCACTAGGACCTATCGCAAAAGCGAAACCTGAGTTTTGAGAAGAAGAATTCACATGAAGGCTGTATGGTGAAGAATACGTTTCTAGGGTGGAAAACTCTACTACTGCATTGCTACCTCCTTTCTTCATGGTCCAACCCTGAAGAGACCAAGATTGAAAACTATTAGCCCACAATGTGGAGGGTAAAACAAAATGGAAACTTTGAGCGTTTCTTACAAACGTCAACTGTAAACTAACAAGTAAAATTATAATGAAAATGCTACTAGCAAAAGTCCTTTTCAAGAACTTTCACCTATTTATAATCTAAAATTTGACAAAATAAAACTTATGGAAAATGTTTCTATTGGTTAACGAAGAAAGACTTTAATCTATGTTAAAATAGACCTGTAAAAGATTAATAAATGGGCCCGTAGCCTAGTTTGGATTAAGGCGTCGGCCTTCGGAGCCGGAGAGCGTGGGTTCAAATCCCACCGGGCCCGTGTTTTCTTACTAGACTGTAGTCTTTTATTTTTGAAAATTAAAACTTGTAAGTTCTGCTAACGTGAGGTTTTTGCTGTGGACGGAGATAGCTTTAAACATCGGTTTAAAGTTTTGACTTGAATTTTATCCATGAAAACATAATCTAAGTTTAGCACTCAATCTTTAATCGTTTGAATAATTCAAATGAAACTGTGAAAATCGCTTGCTGTTTACTAAATTTGCTGAAAATGATCTGCCGGATTTAGATTAATTTTTACAAGACATCCCATAAAATTGCTTTTTTACGAAAAAGAAGTTGGTGGACGGGGCGGGATTTGAACCCGCGACCTCCACGATGCCAACGTGGCGATCATTCCAAGCTGATCTACCCGCCCTCAAACTGATTAAGCTGCGGAATTTGCTATAAGTGTTTCTTATCCGTAATGTAAATAATTTTTTAGCATTTTTTCGATATCTTTTGGCTTTTTGTTTAGGTTTTCCCGTAGATTTTTGTCGTTGTAGGCTTTAAGCTTCTCTATGGTCTTGTCAATTAATTTTTTAGGAAAAACGTTATCGGCTTCATAGAATTTTCTATCTTTCTTTAAGTTGTCTGCAGATTCGCTGCATGAGCGCGGTAGACTTTCAAATTTTTTGTTTTTAGCATTGGATTTTTCTATGTGTAAGTCTCTAGCAAGACGTAATGCCTCTTTAGTGTTTCTTAAACCATAAGTTGTAGCTGTGGCTATTCCAGCAAAAAGCAGGTATGTATTTGCCAGCGGGTCAGGTGCTCTAAATTCAATAGTTTCTCTGCAACTGCGCTTTTCCCGTTTTTCTTTCTTAAAATTCCACCATAAAGGTATGCGTATTAGGGCTAAACGATTTCTAGCACTCCAACAAATTTGCATAGGCGACTCTTTATGGGCAATAAAACGTATATGAGAAACTGGTGTTGGATTTCCAAAAGCCGTGAGACTTCGTGAAAACCTTAAGAGTCCACCGATTATTTTCTTAGCTTCAACGCTTAAGGCGGCTTTGTCGTTTACTAGAATGTTTTTGTTGTTTTTTAAAGCGCACAGATGTATATGCATCCCGTTTCCAGCGTGTTCCAAAGAAATTTTTGGAGAAAAGGATGCAGCCACGCCATGCTTTAGGCAAATATTCCGTATAACCCATTTGGAAATGGCAACGTTTTCAGCCGTTTTCCCTAGACTTTGGGGTGTAAACTCTATTTCATGTTGCTCGAAAAGCGTATTATCCTTACTTATCCTATATCCTACTTCGCTATGCCCGTATTTTGTAGAAATGCCCATTTCAGCCAAAGTAACCAAAATCTCATTTCTCAAATTCTCGAACATAGCGAAAGGCGAAGATTCATGATAATTCTTGTCTGAATTATTGGGAAAAAGAGTTTCCCCTTCTTGTTTTGCGATTATGTAAAATTCAAGCTCAGCCAAGGCTTTTAAGGTAACTCCTGTTGAGGAGTATAGTTTTTCTTCAGCTTTTGCTAAAACATTTTTTGGAGCCATGGGTAATGGTTTTCCATTTTCGTCTAAGTATTCGCATAAAATGTTTAAGGTTGGCATAGCGGAAAAGGGGTTAATAAACGCCTTGTTAACTTGTGGTTTTATGTAGATGTCGCTTTGGTCTGGGTCTATGAAAGAGAAGAGGTTTGAACCGTCCACTCTTTCGCCGAACTCTAAAATCTCCTCAACCTTGTCCCTGTCAGCTGCGTAAAAGCTTAAGGTTTTCAGTCTTCCATCTTCTGGAATATGGCATAGGTTTAGAATTTTAACGTTTTTTTCTGATATAAACCTTAAAACTTCTTCGTTTTCGGTAAAATTCGGTTTTCCTTGCATATTAAGTGGCTTCCTTCTTTTTAGGTGTTCTAACTCATTTCAAAACAGATATTTTAACTCTCCCATACAACTTTTAATTTTCAATAAGTACGAATACGTCTTCACATGGATATGTTTTAAGGATTCGCTAGGTTTATTTATAAAGAAAGGAATTTAGTAAAGTAGAAAAGGGAGAAAACAATGCCTAAAAAAGAACCGTCCAAAGACGAAGCATTAGAAGCATTAGACTTCATAATTAACGTCTTAAAAGAGCATGAAAAGGACTTGGACCGTTTAATAAACGAGCTGGGCATAATAAC
>JAEOSG010000158.1 GCA_016840485.1 Candidatus Baldrarchaeota archaeon | reverse complement strand
TCATATATGCATTGTACTTGATGTATAAATTACATAATTTTAAGTGAAAAAATGTTAAATGTTATAATTTTTACGAATTTTTTCGCAAAAGATTTATGGACGAACTAATCCTTTAGTAGGCTTTGTGAGAAAAATGACAGAAACAACATACGTAGAAGAGTTGGACCTGAGTTCCCTAAGCTCTCTATCAAAAAGCTACATAACAATAAGGCATCCACGTATGAAAAAAGTACTTAGAATACAAGCCACCATATGTATGGCTGCTAGAGAATACCTTAACTCACTAGGCTTCATAGAACTTCTTCCCCCAATCATCGGACCAGTTACGGACCCAGGTATCAGAGGCGCTAAACAAGTAACCTTCAACTTTTATGGACGCGAATACAAAGTAATGAGCAGCGCAATACTCTACAAGCAAATGGCTATGGCTTCTCTCGGAAAAATATACTTCTTTTCACCGAACATAAGACTAGAACCACTTGACTCGGCTAAAACAGGTAGACACTTAGTGGAATTTGTGCAAATAGACATCGAGCAAGCATATGCAAGCTATTTCGATGCCATGGAAATCGCAGAAGGCCTACTAACACATGTAGTCAAAAAAGTGTTGAAAGAACATGAAGAAGATTTGAAAGACCTAGGCAGAGAACTTAAAGTTCCAAGAAGACCCTTCAAAAAGTTAACACATAAAGAAGCTGTCGACATTTTGAGATCCCATGGCATAGAAGCGAGCTATGAACATGAAATACCTTGGGAAGCTGAGAAAGAACTCTCATACATGTTTGAAGACCCGTTCTTCATCTATGATTATCCACGTGGTGCCAGAGGGTTCTACGACCGTGAAGACCCGGAGAGACCAGGTATTCTCAGAGATTTTGATATGCTTTACCCAGAGGGCTACGGAGAAGCTGTATCAGGGGCTGAAAGAGAATACAGGGTGGAAAAGGTTATTGAGAGAATGAGAGCCACGGGTGAAAACCCTGCAAAATACGGGTGGTATATTGAAATGCTCAAATACGGTATTCCACCGAGCGCAGGGTTCGGAATAGGCGTGGAAAGACTTACAAGATACATCTGCGGGTTAAAAGCCATATGGGAAGCTAGACCATATCCTAAGGTAGCTGGAATATATTCGCCATAGAAGGTGTGAAAAAGCAAAAGCCATAGTTGAAGCTCAGATGCTTACATCAGCGCTTGGAAAATATTCTATAAATGAATTGCCTAAGGAAGCTGTTGACGCTTTAGATAAGGTAGTAGCGGAAATGTTCAACATAGAGTACATCTACAGAGAGTATAGAATTCCTCAGATTTGAAAACACTATTTTGTTAATTTTCCTGAGTTATTTTAATTTTGTGTTAAATGTGTTAAATTGTTTAAACATGAAATTTGAATTTATTATGTTATTAACATATAGATTATGTGCAAGAACAAAACAGAATTTTGTTTAAGTTTGTTTGCTGGACGTTAGTGTTTTTCTTACAGTAAAATATAAATTGAGTTTTGATATCAAGTTGTGTCAACAGTGAATTGAGGTTTACGCGATGGATCCACTAATTAGCTTGGTTATCAGCCTTTTAGTACTATTTATTTTAGTTCTTAAGAAAGTTGACATTGCATATTCACTTACTATTTCCACCTTCCTATTTGGGGTTCTCGTTTTTAATGTTAAAGATTTGATTGGAAACACCTATTATGGTCTTTTTTCGATTTCAACGCTAAGACTTTTCTTGGCATTTATTCTTGCTTTCTATTTTGCTGCTTTGCTGAGAAATGTCGGTGCGATGGATAAAATCGTAAAGGGTATGTCAAGTATTAACAAAAAATTTGCTGCAGTATTTTTACCTTCAGTTGTAGGTTTAATACCCATGCCCGGAGGGGCTTTAGTTTCAGCTGTTATGCTTAGAGACCTTTATTTTAACGATTTGGAAATCAGCGGAGAAAAAGCCACTTTTATAAACTTCTGGTTTAGACACATATGGGTAACGGTTTGGCCCCTTTACCAATCTCTTATAGTAGCTTCCATATTGTTAAATGTAAAGGTTTGGCAAGTCATATCTTGTACATATCCCATTAGTTTAGCTACTATTGCAGGAGGTCTGCTTGTAGTTCTTCCTATACTTAGAAGTACTGATGGAAAATTGGCTGAAAAAAGTAGTAGAGATCTGAAAGCACTTGCTGAAGGATTCTGGCCCTTTCTAATCGTCATAGTGTTAGTTTTGGGTTTAAGGTTGGACATAGTTTATTCCTTGATAATTGTTGTTATTTTGACATCTCTGGTTTACAGACCTGATAAATCTAAAATAAAAAGCTCTCTTAAATTCGCGTTTAACCCGAAAATTCTCTTAATTATAGCGATGGTCATGATATATAAGGAATATGTAATGAATAGTGGTGTAAACCTTAAACTTTATAGTTTAGCGATAAGTTTAGGTTTACCCATTTACTTAGTGCTTTTTTTGGTACCGTTTACAATCGGCTTAGCGACATCAGGAGAATTTGTGTTTGTTGCCATGTCTTTTCCAGTTCTAATAAACCTTCTAGCACCTGGTGGAATCATTAGCCCGTTCTCTATTTTCATTGCTTATCTAGGGGGAGTTTTAAGCGTTTTGATAACACCAATACACCTCTGTTTGGCATTAACTTTGAAATACTTTAATGCAAAAACAAGTATAACGTATAGGTACATACTTCTTTCAATGATATTCTCGTTAATCCTGGGATTACTCCTCGGTGTCCTTCTTTTAAAATAGTGATAATGAAACTAAAAGGCTAATTTAACTCATTAAACAATTCAATTCTATAATTTTCCGTTATTTTATTTTATGCACGTTTATTTTTAGAAGAATTTCTATTTTGTAAAGATAAGACTAATATAGCAAAGCTATATTTGTGGTACCTCTGATTGTATTACATTGTTGAAGGGGAGTCTCCACATGTCATTAAACACTAATTTAAAAGAGTTAGAAAGCAAGATCATCGACTCTTTTTCCATCGAGGAAGTTTACAGGCACGTCGAGTTCCTAGTGGAAATCGGCGAACGCCTAACCGGATCTAAAGAAATGGAAAAAGCCGCAAAATACATTAAAGGTGTTTTAAAAGCCTACGGCCTAGAACCAAGAATAGACGAATTCTACGTCTACACAAGTTTTCCAGGAGTCTCAGAATTCAAAATAATTCAACCCGAACAATTCGTGGTTGAGAGTTTCCCCAATCTTCACAGTTTCTCAACTACATCGGAGGGAATCGAGGGAGAACTTGAATACGTTGGTTCAGGTAGCGAAGACGAATTTAAGAAAAAGGATGTAAAAGGAAAGATTGCCCTAGCAGAGTTGTCTTACTCTCCCCCCAGACCTGAAAAAGCTAAAAACGCCGAAAAATATGGAGCCAAAGCTTTAGTAATTATGAACTGGGGGCCTAGCGATAAATCGATCATTGGAAGGGGTGCTATAAAGTGGGTTTGGGGTAATCCAACACCAGAAAGTTGGAAATTAATGCCAAAAATACCATCAATAAACATTTCAAGAGCAGCTGGAGAACGATTAAAGGAAATGCTGAGCAAGAAAGGAGTAAAAGCGTGGTTAAAGGTTGAAAATGTTAAAAGTTGGGTTAAAGCTAAGCAACCTGTAGCAGAAATAGTAGGTAGTAATGAGCCTAATATGTTTGTACTAGTTGGCGGTCATTTAGATGCATGGGGGAAAACAGCTACATGTAATTCTTCCGGTAATGCTTTAATGCTTGAGTTAGCCAGATGCTTTGTTAAATATAAAGAGTTTCTAAGGCGTGGAATAGTTTTTGCTTTTTGGGACGGACATGAAATAGCTGAGGCAGCCGGCTCAACGTGGTATGTTGACAATTTCTGGGAAAAACTTAGAAAAGGCTGCATAGCATATTTAAACATAGACTCACCTGGATTAAAAGGTGCAACAAGATTTATTGCCTACGCATCACCTGAAACATGGAGTTTCCTGAAGAAAATAGAAGAAGAAACCGGTATCAACATTGAAAAACATATTCCCATTAAAACAGGTGACAACTCGGTTTTAGGGATAGGCATACCATACATTTCCACCTATGCTACTTATACTCAAGAAGAACTGGAAAAAACTTTGAATCACGCATCCCTAGGTTGGTGGTATCATAGCGATGAAGATACACTTGATAAAATAGATGGAGAATTACTTGAAGAGCACTTCAAAATCTACGTAAAATACATTGCAGGTCTCTGCTGCAGTTTAATAATACCTTTTGAATTTGTAACCGTGGCAGACTACATAACAAAAGAACTAGAAGAACTGGAAAAAATATCAAAAGGTAAAGTTAAACTTAACACGCTATTTGAAAAGGTGAAAGAATTCAGAGACGTAGCTGAAGAACTTAATGCACTTATCGCAAAAATCGAAGAGATGCATGTAAACGGAAAGGAAGAAGATAAAGCTAGAGTTGAAGAGGCTGCTAAATTAGTCAATAAATGCATTTTAAAAAATAGTAGAATTTTAACTTCAGCTTTCAGATCCACAGTTGATCCATATGATCAGGAACCCTACGGTTTATCTATTTTAGAGAAACCTATACCAAGGCTTTACGCGATAATAAAGGAAATGACTGAGACCTCTGGAGGAGAGAGAGCAAGATTATTGGAAACTAAGTTAACTAGAGAAAAAAATAGGTTAGTAGACGCCTTAAATGACGCTATAGATTTCACGTGGCTAACCATAGATAATCTGAGACTTAAGTACGATGTAAATGTCTAGATTTAATGATAATGCTACTTGAGGTTTAGTTCACTTAATATCCTATCTATATCTATTCTTTTCTCAATTTCTTTTGCTAGATTATTTATTTTAGAGTTTTGCATACTTTTAACCGAGTATCCGGACTCTTCTATTTTTCGCATCGTCGTATACGTATCGTAGGGCGTTAACAGGATTGGTACTTGTCTCTCCTCAGCCTTTGTTATTACATGTTCATCGGGATAAATGTTACCGGTCAGTATTAAAGCTGAGGTTGGAGTCTCTAATGCCGCTAAAAGTATATCGGTTCTGTCTCCTCCGGTTATCACAGCTTTATCAGCTGTTATTCTCAAATATCTCAGCGCTTTCTCAGGTGTCATAGCTCCTATCAAAAAGTTCTCTATGGGTTTATCCAACCATTCTTTGCCTACAATTATCTTTGCATCTATTGCTTCAGCTATCTCCCTTGGAGTTATTGGTATAAGTTCTCTTATACTAGGTATTGTACCGAGAATTTTTGTCCCCTTTAACTCTTTTTCTAAAAGCAGATATTCTTTAAATTCGATGTCTTTTTCAGCCTTTGCACCGATAATTACAGCTCCTAAGTGATTTACTTTATGATTCTCAACAATGCATTCCACTAATTTTATGTTGTCAAGTATGTAGACCGGGTCATAGTTTATAAGTGTAATTAAAGGCGCATTGAGTAGGTTTGACAGGTCCACGGCCGAAAGTCCTAGTGACATACCTGTCCAAAGATAATCTAACCCTTCGGTCAAAACTACGTCTTTCCCTTTAGCTATTTCCTCTGACACTTCTTTTACGTAGTCTCTTATTTCCTTAGTTTTTCCTGCGGTTAATATTTTATGTATGAATTCTCTGTGATAAAGGTATGGGGTTATTTTTTGTACTGGGTCTGGGAGATTTAGTTTCTCCTTCATTATGCAAGCATCAGCATCGCCACATTCCTTAGAGTCAGGCACATAGATTCTTTGATCCAAAGGCTTGAAGTATCCAACTTTGAAGCCTTTCTCCATTAAGATTTTTGCTAAACCTAGTACGAACACGGTTTTTCCAATTTGTTTTTCTGTTGA
>JAEOSG010000049.1 GCA_016840485.1 Candidatus Baldrarchaeota archaeon | reverse complement strand
TTTATTTTCTAAGATAACTTGCTTCCTCTGTTATTGTTGTCCAGAGTTCTCTAACGTAATTTGAAACATCGATCTCCTCCGCTCTGTGACAAGCCACAAAGTGGCTTCTTTTAACTTCAAGAAGCGGGGGTTCTTGAAGTTTGCATTTTTCGGTGGAGTACATACATCTTGGATGAAACCTACATCCCTCTGGGAGATTTATGGGACTTGGTGGTTCGCCAGTTACCATTAGTCGTTTTATTTTTCTAGCTCCAGGTGTGGGTAACGGTGCTGCTGATAATAGTGCAGCAGTATATGGATGCATCGCATTACCGAATAATTCATCGGTATCGGCGATTTCTACGATCTTACCTAGGTACATTACAGCTATTCGATCACTCATATGTCTAACCACTGTAAGATCATGTGATATGAATAAATATGTCAAGTTTAATTCTCTCTGTAATTTAAGAAGAAGATTAAGTATTTGGGCCTGAACCGAAACATCTAGTGATGATGTAGGCTCATCAAGGACTATTAACTCCGGATTAAGTATTATTGCTCTAGCTATAGCTATTCTTTGCTGTTGCCCTCCGCTAAACTCGTGAGGGTATCTATCTAAATGTTCCTCTCCGAGGCCGACCTTTTTTAAAATATCAATTATCCTTCTATTAATTTCCTTCTCTTCTTTGATGCCGTGAATTATAAGAGGCCTCTTTAAAGCTTCTTTAACAGTCATGCGTGGGTTCAATGATGCAGAGGGGTCTTGAAAGACAACTCCCATATGTCTCCTTAGCTTTCTAAATTTCCTTTCGCTCATGTCAGTAATATCTATATTTTTAAAAAATATTTTACCTGCTGTTGGTTTTATTAGTTTTAGAATCATTAATCCGAGCGTAGTTTTTCCAGATCCTGATTCACCAACGATACCTAATGTTTCTCCTTTACTAACGTTAAAGCTTACACCATCCACAGCTTTAATGTAAAGAGGTTTTTTAAAGAATCCTCTTTTAACTGGGAAATATTTTTTAAGTTCTTGGACCCTTAATAGGAAATTTTCTGTTTTTTGCAAGGTTTAACCTCCATAGAGATGACATGCCACAAAGTGGCCCTTTTTCAATTCAATAAGTGGTGGTTCTTCGACCTTACATTTTTCTGTTGCGTGAGAACAACGTGGATGAAATCTACATCCTTTGGGAGGATTAATGGGGCTTGGAAGAGTTCCTGGGATGAAATTTAGTTCCTTCTTACGCTCAAAGCTAATGGGAAGACATTGTAGTAATCCTTGTGTATACGGATGTAGGGGTTCTTTAAAGATTTCCTTTACAGTTCCGATTTCAACTATTTTTCCACTATACATTACTGCTGCTCTATCGCCAGTTTCAGCTACCAGACCGAAGTTGTGAGTTATAAGTATTATTGACATTTTCTGTTTTCTTTTAATATCTAGAAGTAAGTCCATTAACTGAGCTTGAACTGTAACGTCCACGCTGGTTGTTGGTTCATCGGCTATAAGAAGTTTTGGTTCACACGATATCATCATGGCTATCATTGATCTTTGTCTCATTCCTCCGCTTAGCACATGGGGATAATTTTTTGCTCGAACCTCTGGGTCAGGTATTTTAACTTTTCCAATTAGATCAACTGCTTTATTCCAAGCGTCCTGACTAGGTAAGTTGAAGTGAACCATGGGAGCCTCTGCCACTTGGTAGCCGATAGTAAACACTGGATTAAGGGATCTCATAGGGTTCTGAAATATCATAGCTATTTCCCTTCCACGAATCAGACGCATTTCCTCTTCACTAAGTTTTAGTAAATCTGTGCCTTCATAGAGTATACTCCCACCCACGATTTTCCCCGGATAAGGGACCAGACGCATTATCGAAAGGGCTGTAACGCTCTTACCACAACCTGTCTCGCCCACTAAACAGAAAACTTCATCTTTATTCACTGTAAAACTTACACCATCTACGGCTTTTACTATGCCTTCACTTAAGTAAAAATATGTTCGCAAATTTCTTACATCTAAAAGAGGTTCGTTCATTGGATCACCATTTTCAGTCTTAAACTTTAAGTTTTGGATCTAGTAAGTCTCTAAGGCCGTCACCAACTAAATTAAAACCTAGTGCAGTAATTACAATGAATATCCCTGGGAATGTAGCAATCCACGGGGCTATCACAAGCTGAGATGCTCCCTCAGCCAACATCAATCCCCAGTCTGGCGTTGGAGGTTGCGCGCCAAAGCCGAGGAAACTTAACGCAGTGGTTGATAGGATTGCAGCAGGTAAATAGAGGGTAGCTAGCACGATATTCACAGGGATGACATTAGGCAGTAAATATCTGAGCATAATATTAAAATCTGATTCACCAATTGCTCTCGCGGCTAAAATAAATTCTCTATTAACTAATGATTGTACTTTAGCTCTAGTTACTCTAGTGAATACAGGCCAATATGTAAGTGCAATAGCAACCATAACGTTAATCAACCCTGGTCCTATTAACATTACAACCCCAAGAGCTAATACTATTGGGGGGAATGCCCAGACCGCATCTCCTAGAGCTGATATTATCTTGTCTACCTTACCACCAAAATATCCCGCTATAATTCCTAGTGGTACACCTACAAAAACTTCGACAAAAACAGCTAATAGACCTACTCCAAGAGCTATACGAGCACCATAGACTACTCGACTGAATACATCCCGACCAAGAACATCTGTACCAAAGGGATGACTAAGAGAAGGAGGTTGAAGTCTATTAGCTATATCTACTTCAGCGTAATGTTCTATTGCAATAAATGGTGCGCCTATGGCAATAATCGTAATACCAAGTATCAACACTACACCAACACAAGATGCCTTATTGTACCGTATTAAAGAAATAATGGTACTCATAAGTCTACCAGTAGTTTTTCTAAAGCTATTCAAGTTTGCAAACACTATTTATTCCACCTCTAAGAAATGTTATACTTCTTCCTGTTCTAAACGTATTCTAGGATCCAAAAGTGCTGCAATTATATCACCTAAAATGTTACATAATACCGTGAGTACTGCTATTATAAAAACAATGGCTTGAACAACTGGATAATCTTGCTTTACTATGGATTTATAGAGTAGGGACCCCATTCCGGGCCATGCGAAAACTGTTTCAATTATAACAGCCCCGCCGATAATCCAAGGAAGATACAGAAAAAACATTACTGTAACGGGTATCAAAGCATTTCTTAAAGCATGTGACAGTATAACTTTTTTGGATGGAAGTCCCTTTGCCCATGCTGTTCTAATATAGTCTTCTGTTAAAACCTCTAACATTTCGGTTCTTGCTGTTCTCGCAGATGTTGCAATTGAGGGTAATGCATATGTTAAAATAGGGAGAACTGCAGATTTAACTCCAGATATCCCTGAGATAGGAAACCATCCTAGACGGAGTCCAAATATGAGCATTAACATTAAGCCAAGCCAGTAGGTAGGCATGGAATAAAAGAACGTTACTACACCCTCAATTAAATTATCTATAAATTTTCCTCTTTTTAAGGCTGCTATTACACCTAGAGGTACCCCTATAATAAATGAAAGTAGTAAAGCTGGAAGCGTTAATACAATAGTATAAAACAATCTGGCTTCAATAAGATGAGCAACGGGTTGCTTATGTACGTAGGAATAACCCATATTGCCTGTCAACAGGTTACGAAGCCAATATAAATATTGAATATAGGCTGGTTTGTCTAAACCCCAAGTTCTTTTAAGTTCCTCTATTCTCTCTCTAGTTGCTCTTTCACCAGCCATAAGTTCTATGGGGTCTCCGGGTACTAGTTGCATTATTAAAAAAATAAAGGTTGGTACAAGGATAACTATTACTGCACCTATTAGCAATTTCTTTGTAACATAACGTAGCATCGCTGACAACTTACTTCCTCCTCTTTTCTGCACTGCCACCTAGAATTTTGACACTGTTTATAAATAGCGATTCAGGTATAAGAAGGGCCACAAACGGTAACATGACATGTAGAGTAGAGTAACTCCCAGTTTGAACTACTTTAGCGTCATTGAAGTATAGTGTTCCAAACGGCGGCATAACATGCAGTCCTTCAACGGTTTTACGTACTGCAGTATACTCTTTACTTATGAATAGAGGAATCCATGGTGTATCATTTAATAGTATGAGTTGGATTTTAGTGTAAACATTTGTTCTTTCAACCGGATTCAATACTGCTGCCCTGTCTAGTTCAAAGAGTTCATCCACCTCAGGGTTGCTGTAAGTGTAGTTTCCCATTTCACTATGCAAAAGATAGGGCAAAATACCTGCAGGATCGAACCATGAATAGAACCGGCAAGCTAATTCAAAGTCCCAGTTTCTCGTTCTATCCCTGATATAGTCGTATGCATATTCTTCTATGTTAACTTTAATGCCAATTTCTGCTAGTTGAGATTGTATCAACGGTCCTATTCTTTTAAGTCTAGGTTCATCGTATGGCACAAGTAATTCAAGTTCTAAAGGTTGTCCATTTTTATCAACTATTCCATCACCGTCAGTGTCAACCCATCCTGCCTCTTCTAGGAGGCTTCTAGCTTTTTCTAAGTTATATGCATATATGCTTTCTGCGTATTCTTCCAATGAAACATTGTAGGCGAGCATTGACGGAGACATATAGGTATAGCATGGTAGCACTGTATTTTCTAACGTTACTGCGATAGCATCTCTATCTATTGCATACATCATAGCTTGACGTACACGTACGTCATCTAGGGGTGGCTTTCTTACATTAATCATTATGTATTCAACGCCAGGTGTTAGAACTTCGTAAAGTGTTACATCTGGGTTTTCTTTAAGTCTTGAAATCGCGTCGACTGGAACACCTCGTACTATCTCTACATTTCCTGCTTCTAGTTCACTTATTCTTGTAAGGTCTTCAGGAATAAATCTTACAATTATTTCGTCGATATAAGGGTTTGGCCCCTTATTTTCAACGAAGGGTAAATTCGTTTTGTAAAATTCGTTTCTCTCTAGAGTAACATGAGATCCTTGGACCCATTCTTTAACTTTATAGGGACCTGAACCTATTGGATTTAGATTAAAAGCGTCGTCACCTACTTCCTTAGCTGTTTTCACATCTACTACTGCTCCGTATACGTTTGTTAAGTCGTTATACCAAACGTATGTAGGCGGACCGCTAAATATTATTTTTATGGTTGTTTCATTTATGATTTCATAGTCTTCGACTAATTCATAGTCTGAACCATAGGGACTTAACTGTCGATATCTTTCTATGCTATCAGCTATAATTTGGGCTGTAATAGGTTCTCCGTTCGAGAATTTGGCGTCTTCTGGCACCTTAATAGTTATTGAGTTGTTGTCCATGGTTACAAACTCAGCTAAGTCTAGGACAATACCCATACTCTCGTTAAAAGCTGTAAAAGGTTGAAAGATTAGGTCATGTACTTCGTTCGACCAACTTACTTGTTGAATATCCAGACCTTCAGGTTCTTCAGGTATAGCTATGGTCAATGTTCTTTTGTATTGAACTTTAGGTGGCAATGTGAAATAGTAAACTGCAACACCAACAGTTGCAACTATGATTATCAATGCAATAATTGTTGCTTGGGTTTTTGTCAACGCTCTTCTAGATTTTAGATTTTTTAGAACTCCCAATTAGAACTCCCCTTAATTTATTGCTTCAAAAAGTATCTTTACTTAACTTTGATATATAAATATTATTCCCCAAAATTTATGATTATATTATATTATACATTTATTTTTAACAAATTTTTATAATGCATAATTTTATTTTTTATTATTTAGTAACATCACACTTAATAGACACCGTCAAAATATTCGATGATATATGTGAAAGTTGTTTACCTAAAAGATGGAGGGTTTAAGTGTTGTATGATATTGTTATCAAGGATAGTTGGGTAGTAGACGGTACAGGAACACCAAGATTTAAAGCAGATGTTGGAATTAGCGGAGAAAAAATAGTTAAGATTGGCGAAATTCCTATTTCTAAGGGAGATATCGTTATTGATGCAAAGGGGGCAGTTGTTTGCCCTGGATTCATCGATATTCACTCCCATTCAGATCTATCAATATTAGTGAATCCGAAAGCTGAAAGTAAAATAATGCAGGGTATAACAACTGAGGTGATAGGTAACTGTGGTTTTTCGCCGGCCCCAGTTAAGGAGCCAGCTGAAAAGGAGCTAAAAAGAGAATTGGAGAAATATGGCTTAAATTTGACGTGGAGAACGATGAAAGAATATTTCAAGAGAATTGAAGAGAATGGAACTTCAGTTAATGTGGTTCCTCTTGTAGGATTTGGAACTATTAGAACATGTGTGATGGATTATGAAAATAGAAGGCCTACAAAGGATGAACTAGATGAAATGAAGGCTTTAACGGAGCAAGCAATGTTAGACGGGGCGTTTGGTCTGTCTACTGGTCTTATATATGTTCCAGATTGCTATGCCGACACCGAAGAAATAGTTGAGGTATGTAAGATTGTTTCACAGTATGGTGGCATATATGCTTCACATATTAGAGGGGAAGGGAGAACCCTCATTGAAGCGGTTAAGGAAGCCATAGAAATAGGGAAAAGAGCGAGTATTTCTGTTGAGATTTCTCATCATAAGGCGGCTGGTGTAGTTAACTGGGGTAAAGTTAGAGAGACAATTAAAATGATTGAAGAAGCACGTAAAGAAGGGTTGGATATAAGTTTTGATGTATATCCTTACACGGCTAGTCACACATCTTTAGAAGCGTTGTTGCCTCCATGGGTTCTTGAAGGTGGGAGAGAAAGACTTGAAGAAAGGCTGCAAAACCGTGATATTAGAGAGAGAGTTAAGTATGAGTTAGAAAATTCTATAAATATAGTGGATAATTGTATCGCAGATAGCGGCTGGGATAGAATTGTTCCGGTGTATTTAGATAGTGATAAGGAATTAGAAGGTAAAAGTTTAGAGGAAATAGCGAAAAGTATGGGAAAAGATCCGTATGACGTGTTTTTTGAATTAATTCTTAGGAATAAGAATGCACAGGTTATTATTCATGAAATGAGTGAAGAAGATGTTATTACGGTTATGAAACATCCATTATCGATGATATGTACAGATAGTGAGGCGTTATCCCTCTCTGACATCTCTAGGATAGGGTTAACTCATCCGAGGGGATTTGGATCATTTCCAAGGGTTTTAGGGGTATATGTAAGGGAAAAAGGCGTGTTAGCATTGGAAGAAGCTATTAGAAAAATGACATCTATGGCAGCGAAAAAACTAGGTATACCGGGTAGAGGTGTAATTAAAGAAGGGGCTTACGCTGATATTGTAATATTTGATCCTCAAAGAATCAGAGATACGGCAACATATGAAAATCCTTACAGTTATCCTGTAGGGATAGAGTATGTAATTGTAAATGGTAAAATAACTGTTGAAAAGGGAAAGCACAAAGGTACATTGAACGGAAAAGTGTTGAGGAAAATTACTCAATAACTGTCGTGCAATGTTTAAGATGTTATACTACTGGTGTTAGTACTAGTTTGGGATGTGGGAGTGTTAGGTCAACGTTTACGTTATAGATTTTTGTAAAAGGCTTAATTCCATATAGGAAGGTAATACCGTTGAGAGTAAACAGTTTAATGACAACATCTGCAATCTTCCTGTAGTATTCATCTCCCTTCCTACCGCTTACCAATTTTAATGCAATGCAAAGATCACCCTCTTTCTTTGTCTTTGCAGCAATGCTTGATAAAACTCTGAAAACATTATTAACATCGGCAAGTGATTCCAAGGTATCTATGAACAAATATAATAGGGATAAAGGGTTTCCATGTTCTACCTTGAGTTTGTTAATTGCATCGGTGAGAAATTTTAAAATTCTTTTACTTTTACGTTGTGTCTTTATGATATCATTGTCTTGTTCAACGTATTGTAGTATTTTGTCAAGGTATTTGAAATATTTTGAAGTTACCTCCTCACCTACGAGTTTATTGAGCGATTTAAAAAGGAAGTCAGGATGCAGATTTTCGCTAGGTGACATTAATACGTAGCGTTTTTGTGTAAGAAAATTCTCTACGATGGGAAAAGTCACTGTAATGACATCTTCCATGGTCATTTTATCGTCTACCTCAAAGAGTATAAGACTTCCTCTTCTAACTCCACCAAAAACTTCATCCATAGCTTCAGTGCCAAAACTAAACTTACCGCTATCGAAAAACTTTGTATCTTCACTATCTCTTATTGGCGGATGATGAGCATATTCGTAGGAACCGTCTATTAGATGATAGGTTGGAAGTTTTTTGAAGTATTGGAATTTTCCGTTTTGCAGGGTGAAATAATATGTAGGATTACGTATTTCTGTGCCCCTTAACTTTTCTATTCTCATTCTTCTTAGAAGCCTGTTTTCAATAAATCTTCTCTCAAGCTTGATTATACCGTCAACTATGTAATCAATGGCGGAAGTATCGTATCTTTCAGTTACAATTATCATTTGGGAGTTCATGCTTTCAGCGAAGTTTACGAGCCGTGAACATGTTTCTTCAATAGGCATTTTAACGTTTGCAGCAAGTGCATCAATACTATCTACGATTATTAGGGGTGTTTGTTGCTGTGATATTTTATGTACTATTGAGTAGAGGCCTTTAAGAAAATCGGGTAGTGAAGAATAATTGATGACATATGCGAGATCCCTTTCCTTAGGTGCGATACTTCTGGTTGCATCTATTACTCGTTCTGGTGGAATTTGTTCCTTTATCCATGGAAAATGTTCGTATAAGGATTTAGCGTCTACTCTGGTTGAAAAATATATTCCTGAGGTTTTTTCTTTAAGTTCATTAATACATTGCAGGGAAAATATTGTTTTACCTGTTCCAGGAGCGCCTTTTACGAGCAACGAGTTGCTTTTTGCGATAGAGAAGAAGGAAAATATTTCAGATGGTATTGTGCGGTTGTTGGTCATTTAACGCACCCTTTATTTTAACAACGTAATTTAAGTAACTTACGAGAGTCTTAATGTAGTGATATACCTCATAACGTTTTTCTAAAAAATCAATATATTTTTGCGCATTATTTTGTAGTACAATGTATTCCTTTGTATCCTTTGTTAGTCACTTAAGTCGCTTAAAATCCAAAGTTTTAACGAAATACAACAATAGAGATCTGTAAAGTCACTTAAAAGAGTTTTTACCTTATTGTTCACACTTAGACTATTTGTTTTACGTAACAATTCTAATGCTTCTAAGTGTCGCAGTTAGCAATTTTGGTATTTACATGTTTTAATTTTCCTTTTAAATTGTTAAATATTTTAATTGCTTTGCGTAGAATTATGGTTTTAAGAAAATACATATCTTGATTCGCACATCTAAGTATCCAAAAGTTTACTAATAGTGCTATGAATAAAAGCTAGGATAATGAAGTGAAATGTTTGGTGATTTACTTTGACAAATAAAGTTGTTAAAGATATGAAGTTGAGAGAGAATATGACTATCAAACAATTTATAGATGAATTAGGGAAATGTGGAGGATTTATGTCTCTTAGTTTAGTTAAAGGTGTAAAAATTGTTAAGAATATGTTTTTAGATGAGGACTGCACTGTTTTTCTTTCTTTTACGGCTAATCTTGTTGCAACTGGTTTAAGATCTGTTTTTGCTGATTTAGTTAAGCGTAGACTTGTAGATGTAATTATAACTACTGGTGGCAGCATTGATCACGATATTATAAAGGCTTATGGTGGAAAATATTACGTTGGAAGTTTTGAGGCTAACGACATCAAGCTTCATAGAGAGAATATCAATAGACTAGGTAATATTTATGTTCCAAATGAAAACTATGGGCTTTTAGAGAAAGTTCTTCAAGGAATACTTTTAGAGATCTATGAAGAAAAGAAAACCGTTTCTATTAGGGAGTTGATTTACGAAATAGGCAGAAGAATGAAGCCAGATGAAAATTCTTTTGTTTATCAAGCAGCTAAGAATAGCGTGCCGATTTTTTCACCTGGGTTCCAAGACTCAGCTCTAGGCTTACAAGTATTTTTGTTTAATCAGGAACATGAGCTTGTTGTTGATGCAACTAAAGATATGAAGGAGCTTGCAGATATAGTTTACGATTCTAAGAAAACTGGAGCAATAATTCTCGGTGGCGGTATCTCAAAACATTACACTATTGCCTCGAACCTTTTAAGAGGGGGCTTAGACTACGCTGTACAAATAACCACTGCACAGCCTTACGATGGAAGTCTCTCCGGTGCAAGACTCAATGAGGCAATATCTTGGGGGAAGGTTAAGGAAGAAGGAATAATATCGACCATTCAAGGCGACGCAACAATAATATTTCCTCTACTTATAGCAGCAGTCTACTCTCAACTCCCTTAATGGGATTTTTTAGTTAGATACAACAATAATTTTCCTCTACTTATTTTTCAATTTCCTCTCTGGTCAATAATTACTGACCAGATTGAGGTTTACGCTTCACTTTTATCTCTTTGCAATCCCAATTAAATATAAATATCACGAACCATCTAAGATTCTTTAATTTCTCATTTATGTTTCCATGTAATTATGGAAACATGATATTATAAAGTATTAGTTGAAATTAAGAACGTATAACAGTTATTGAGTTGAGATGACGATGTCGTGGGAAAAACCACTAGTGATAGTTATTCTTGGCATTGCAGCTTTTAGCGGGCCTTTTGGAGGGAATATGATTTTACCTCTTTTCAGATATATTAGCAACGATTTTAATGTTGGGCAATTTTATCTCAGCTTAACTATAACATTGTATATGATACCTTTCAGTGTTTTGCAGCTATTCTCTGGGATGCTGAGCGATGTGTTTTATGGTAGAAGGAAAACGCTTCTCTTTGGTGCAGCGATGTATTCGCTTGGAGCTTTATCGTCTTATTTTTCCTCTTCTATCACAATTTTCCTGCTGTCAAGAGTGTTGCAGGGAGTTGGTTCAGCGTTCATAACACCTATTTCCATGGCGCTAGTGGGAGATGTATTTGAAGCTGAGGTAAGGGGAAGAGTTATGGGTTTTGGGGCTTTATTAACCACTTTAGGTGCAACATTGGGTCCCTTAGTTGGAGGATTCATGGGGCTAATCTACTGGAGATATGTTTTTCTTGTGATGTTTTTATTCGGTTTAATACTGTTCTTTTTAATTTACTTTTTCCTCCCCGAGCAAAATTTAACGTATTTTGATAGGAAGAAAGTATTTGGGATATTGAAGTACGGAATATTTAATTTTCTCGTTGTTTTAATAGGATTTATGGGGTTAACACTGTTTTTCACAAGACTTAGCATCTATACGTTTTTATCTAATATTGTTTTGTATCCACCTTACAATCTTCCTTCCAACGTGTGGGGAACTTACTTATTCACTGCTGGTATAGGAGGGATTGTTGCCAGCATTATATCTGGGTTTTTAACAGACTTCATAGGTCGTAGAAAAGTTGTTTTAATAGGTTTTCTAAGTTTAGATTTCTTAATCTCACTCTATCTGTTTATTGACTGGTTTACCTATCTCCCCATATTGCTATTTGCCATGGGGTTTATAGCGACACTAAGCTTTACTCCCCTTAATACATTGGCAGTAGAAATAGATCCGAAACTTAGAGGCACAATATCTTCTATTTATGGATCCTTCCGCTTTATTGGATATGCTTTGGGCCCTGTAGCCCCTTATCCCCTCTTTGTACTTTACGGTTTGAATGGAGTAATAATTATGGACATACTATTAGTATCGTTAAGCTTCCTTCTGTTCTTCCACTTTTCAAAGAACATTGAAACAAAAAATTTTAATGAGCAAAAATGGGTGCCATAATTGAATGCAATTACCGCAATGCTACTTTACAGTTTAGCAGGTTTCACCATGAAACTAACTGATGAAGGAGCAGAAAAAGGAAAAATCGTCCTTGCACTCATGTTCATTTTCTCTGGTCTCTCCATAGGATTACTATTTTCCCTTTACCCTGGAGCTAATATGATTTTTATTGCAATAATTCTTGGAACAGGTATGACAGGTAAAATAGATAACAGATACCATCTCTTAGGCTTGTTAACTATATGTTTAACTGTGGCTTTGCTGGGAATACCCAAAGAATGGAATATTGTTATCACGTTTATTCTCACGGTTTCAGCCTTTCTAGACGAAGTAAGCGACTATTTTTCTGAAAAGAAAAAAATAAGAGAAATCTACATTAAAATCTGGGAACATAGACCTTTCCTTAAAATTGCATGTATAATTCTTATCCCATACCTGAAATGGAACACTTTAGGCCTCCTACTTTTTGACTTTTCCTATGAAATTGCATACATTCTAGTAAAACATCTTTACTCAAAATAATTAGCCTTAAATTGAACAATCCTAAATTGGGTTTATTTGGTGAGATGAGGTTATGAGGAGAACTGTGGCTCTTATTGCTGGGGTTGTGGCTGGATTTTCTTTTGGGTCGGCAGCTATTCTTATAAGATTTTTGCCTCATGTTGATAGTAATTCTATAGCTTTTACTCGTCTTTTTATAGGTTTTTGGATCTTGCTACTTATACTTCACTTTAGGAAGAGGATAAAACAACTTTACGAATTAATTAAGGAGTATAGGTTAAGGCCTATTGTGATGGGTGTTCTTCTCGGTTTGCATTTTATATTTTTTACAGCTTCTGTTAAGCATACAACTGTTTTACATGCTACAATTTTTGTAAATACGGTTCCTATACAAGCTCTCGTCTTATCAATTTTAATTTATAGGTTAAAACCTTCAAGAAGAGAGTTGCTTGCAGTAGTGCTTGGGTTTACAGGTATTTTAATAATTGCTTTGACAGAATTTGCAACATTGAGTGGAAATATTATTGGGGATTTAGAAGCGCTTTTAGCGGCAACTTTTATAGCCATCTACTTAAATATTGGGGCAAATCTTCGGAAAAAGGTTGATGCAGAAGTTCTCATGGTCTCAAATTTCATGTTGGGCTATATAACGATTTTTATATATTCTCTTCCGATTCAGGGTGGAATACATGTACCTCTAGAGTTACTACGGTTCTCATACTTTTAACATTGGGAATACTACCTACGGCTGTAGGTCATACCCTTTACATAGTTTCTGTTAAAGTTTTAAAATCATATGAGGCGGCAACTTTGGCTCTTCTTGAGCCTGTTTCAGCATCTTTGTTAGCGGTGATACTGTTTAATGAAGTTCCAGGAATTAATTCAATAATAGGCTCCATTTTAATAGCAACAGCAATAATACTACTATTTTAAACCCTCCAGACAACGGCAGATCCAATACCAATATATTTAGTTCAATGATCTTTGTCCTAAATAAGAGAGTTAATTTGAGTGCAAACGAGTAGAATTGGATTTAATTTTCTTGGGTTTAAACTATATGTTATGAAAGCGCCTTGATAATATTTGCACTCGATTTAGAGCTCTTTCATGTGTGATTTGCTATAAACTGCGACTTTAAGTACCGGTCTGCGTAAATCTATAAGTAAGTTACGCTACTATCTTTATGGTATAGTTCGTATTAGGTGGGATTGTTTGCCGAGTTTAAGGGATAATGAGTGGAAGGATTGGCTTGAATACGCTGAAGAGGATAGGAGAGAAGCGTTAGATAGATTTTCACATGGGAAATGGAGAGAAGCATGTTATCACGCTCAACAAGCTATTGAAAAGGTACTTAAAGCTCTAGTCATAAGGATCGGCATATTTATGCCAACGCATGAACTAACCGAACTAATAAAAATTGTTGAAGAAAAATATAAGACAAAAATGCTAGGCGTTACGGTTAGCGTAGAGGAAATACGTAAACTCACGTTGCATTACTATGCTTCTAGATATCCTAACGCAACTCGTAGACTGAGGATAAAATATAATGAAGAAACTGCTAAAAAATGTATTGAGGCTATGGAGAAAGTTTGGAGTGTGATTGAAAAATATGTCAAGACTGGGAAAAATATGGGACGGTAAGGAGGCTGAAGAAGTCTTAAACGAGTTCTTAGAAGACTTGAAAAACAAAGGAACAGATGTGGAAGCTGTAATTGTAATAGGTTCTAGAGCACGAGGCGCGTGGAGGCCTTCAAGTGACATAGATGTAGTAATAATTGTGAAAAACCAAGAAGATGTAGAAAAAGTTCTTATGGCGAAGAGAATCGGACTTATAGATCCAAAAATATATACGGTTGAAGAAGCTTGGGAAGCATTAAAAAAGGTTGATACAACGATAGTAGAAGCTTTAGAATACGGCGTAGAAATTTACGACAAAGGAATATGGAATCTTATAAAAAAGAAATACGAAAAGACCTTAAAAAACAAAATAAAAATAGTTCTAAACAAAAATAAGCAAATAATCCAAATAGCCCTACTCGAATCGCAAAATTAAGATAAAACTTAAACAACAAGAAAATCTTGGAAATTAACATCAAGATACATATATAATTTTAACTGAATTTTATTGCATTTTCATTTTAAAACTTTTAGACTTACATTCCAATACATAACCATATAGCTGTAAGATCGAAAAAATATATATAGTTGAATTGCCAACAAAAACATTGATTAGATGGATGGGAGACCTATGATTACAAAAAAGGTGGATATAGATTTAGTGTTACCTTGTATTTCGTTGTTTATTTTTTTGTCTTTTATAAACCCTTTAATTAGCGTGGTTTATGCCTCGCCAGGTGACGATTCTAATGATAAGGAAATTGGTGTCGAATGGGTAAATTATTACTATGGAAGCGCGCCGGATTTAGAATATACTGATGAGGATGCTAATGGCTTTTTAGATTATCTTATAAGTAAAGGTTTTTATGAGAAGTTTAGGTTTGGAAACAGTTTTGCATGGGAAAGGATTTTGAAAAGCCTAGTGTAGGAGGTTGGGATTACATTTACGCTGATGCAGCTGATTTTGTTTATTTTGCTGGACATGGAGATGACACTCCAGCATTTTACTTCGGGGTTAATGAAGATGGAGATGGGAACTATCCTTATATGCTACATTACTCCGAAGCAGAATGGGGAGATGAAGATTTGGAATGGATATTTTTAAGTGCTTGTGAATGCTTAGCAGAGTCCTCATACTATAAGTGGAAAAGCGCATTCAAAGGTCTACATGGAATAACAGGATTTGACACCGAAGTTGTCGATTCAGAAAGTCTTGGAGAAATATTCGCCACATATTTAACCGGGGAAGCATCCATAGGATATGCTTGGCAGGTAGCTACAAAAGAAGACCCCGCTCAGGATAGCTATTATTGGCCAGTTTGGGCTGCCATATATAGGGTTGTTGTTTACGCCCGGGGTGGTTGGTTAGTTCATGATTATTATTATGATTACCTTCCAGGTTATGGGTCGGGAATACATACGGATCCGACGTTTTACCAATAATATCCAGGACGATTTTACATCATTTATAGGTGGGACCATTGGTTATGTAATTAAATTATGTTTGGGTGTTCAAGATGAAAAGAAGAATAAAGGTTTTACTACCAGTTATTTTAGTTGGTCTAATGGTTTTATCATTGCTACTTGAGAATCGAAGTCATTATCAACCAGCCTCTCAGCATTCTTATATTCTTTCCGAGGAAGCTTATAGTGACAGAAAGGTTCCTTTAGTTTTGAATTGTTCTTTGCCTGAGTTTGTTTCTGAAGTTCCTTCTCTTAGGATTATTGAGCGTAGTTTTACTGAGAAGGCGATTTTGGCTATTGCAAGAGACTTGTTTAATTTAACTGGTGACGTGTCTCCTGTGTATTCTTCTTTGCATTGTTTAGGTGTGAATGGATCACTTTATTCCGATGGTCCCGAAGAGTTGGTCGGATATAGGGTTAGATCGGGAGAATATGAGTTGATTGTTTATAAATCTGGCGCAATAAGATATTCTATGATGGGAGCTCCAAAAATACCTTCTAAGCTGCCCTCCTTTTCTCAAGCTAAAGAAATTAGTGAGAATTTTCTTCAAAAAGTTATAAACTACGGGTTAGCACCTAAGACACCGCTCATTGAGATAAGGTTCAGCAACGTTACAATCGGTGCAGAAGCAATTATTTCTAATGGGACTGTTGATGAGAAGTATGTTACGTTGCTGCTTGTCGTTTTTGATGTTTTGTTTAATGGCACGCCTCTTTGCGGTGAAATCGGAGTGGAAGTTTCTATTGGTGATTGTGGTGAAATTTATGAATTTCGTGCTTACTGGAGGGAGGTTGAGATTGGGGAACCTGTTAAGATAACTGTTAGTCCTGAGGAAGCTTTTGAAAGGTTTCGTGAAATGCATGAAACTATGATAGCTACGAAAAAAGGAGCCAAGAAGGTCGTTATTAATGATGTAAGGTTAAGCTATTTTGCATATGCTCCGATCGTGATGCAGAAATATTTGTTTCCTGTTTATCTTTTTAATTGTACTATTTATACTGATGAAGGGGTATTTTGTCGGTATTTGTGGGTTTCTGCAACTAACTAAAGTATGGAGATAAGTTTATCTTTGTTAAAAAGTTGAAGAAATATAGGCAAATATTATTTGCTGGAGAACTAGAGGAAAAGATATCTTACATGGTTGTTAGTATTGTTTCTACGTTGTTTGATGGTCGTTTATTAAATTCCATGAATTTCATTCGGTTAAAAGAACATAATATCAGACAATTAGTGTTTAATTGAGGTGTTTAATATTGAGGCTTAGGGCAAAGGTTTCGTTATCGATTATTTTGTTTAGCTTGGCAATTTTAGCTTTATTTAGCAGTAAAGGTCTTTTTCAACCTATATACCGTGTTTCTGATATGATTCGCGAAGCTGGTGGATGTAGTGAGGTACCGTTAGTTTTGAATTGCTCTTATCCAAAAACTCCAAGTGAAGTTCCGCGTCTTGAGATAGTTGAAAGGAGTTTTAGTGAAGAGGATGTATTGGCTATAGCTGAGGAGATATTTAATTTTACTGGTGAAGTCGTTCCAATTTACTATGATTCTGGAGATGTTGCGTGTTATAATGTGCGGGATGAGACTCATGATTTAAATGTCTTCGTTTGTGGTGCTATGGATTATAGTGAGGATTATCATGTATATTCTCCTCCAGATCTTCCTTCAACTTCAAGAGCTATAGAAATAGCTGAAAATCTAATGGATGCTTTGAGGGAAAAGGGGTTAATGCCTAGGCATCCCTTGGTGAAGATAGAGTTTTCATGTGTAGGTCCGTGTGCTGGAGCGGAGAATGTTTCAGGTGAGTATTATGTGACGGAATTATGTGTTAAGTATCGATTTAAGTTTGGTAACTTCTCCGTTTATGGTGATTCAGATGTAAGTGTTCATATAGGTGATAAAGGTAGAGTTGTTATGTTTTCAGGTCATTGGAGAGAAATCGAGGTTAACGGAACCGTTAAGATAACTGTTACTCCTGAGCAGGCTTTTAAGAGTATACCTAGGGATACGTTGCCGATTAAAACACTGAATAAAATAGAATCCGTGGTGATCAACAGCATTGAGATAGGTTACTGGGCTGACAGTTGCGTGTTAACTAAACAGATGTACTTGTCTCCAAGATACATATTTAAAGGTGTAGCTTTGTCTGAAGATGGAGAAAAACTTGAAGTAATGTATACTAGGCCTGTAACAAGTGAAGATACGAACTTTTACAATAATTCCATGAATCTAGGAGAAAATCGCGAAGCTGTGTTTGTTCAGTTGTCCGAAAATTCTATAATCTTTGCAGATGCGGAACATTACTGTATTTCTGATATCAGAAAATTGACTTTTATTAACCAATAGTTATGGAAATCCAAAAAACCAAAATTTACCATCAACCAGCTTAGTTAGTTTATTAAGTCCAAATTTTAGAGATAACATTATTTAATTTTTCTAGCAAAATCTGCAAATGGCTAAGTATTGCCCTATTTCAACTATTCTACGAAGTGTTTAGATAAAATCTTTCTTAATCTCTAGAATTTTATTATTATGGCGGAGGTATGATCATTTTGAAGTTAATTATAATAAAGTAGTTTTGGGTCGAAGTTTTCTCTAAAATTTCAAGAAAGATTTTAACAACTTTTGTTACGAGTTATATATTATGTGTTGTTTGGGAAGGTGGTTTTATGGTTGAGGTGTTTATGGTTGATTTTAAGGTTCGGAAAGCGGAGGATAATATTAATGCTAGGTTGCCTAAGCTTTTTAACGAGTCTGGGTTGGGAGACATTATTGATAAGGGTGATCTTGTCGCTGTGAAGGTTCATATGGGTGAAGAGGGAAACTTTACACATATAAGGCCTATTCATGTTAGGATAATTGTTGAGGAGATTAAGAAGCTTGGTGGGGTTCCTTTTGTTACGGATACTACTGGTGTTGGTTTGGATAGGCCTCGTGGAACCGCTGTAGGATATCTTAGGGTTGCTGCGAGTCATGGTTTTACTTCTGAGACTGTTGGTGCTCCCATAATTATTGCGGATGGGCTTAAGGGT
>JAEOSG010000157.1 GCA_016840485.1 Candidatus Baldrarchaeota archaeon | reverse complement strand
GGAGAAGTCTTTAACAGCTTTCGAAGTAGAACTTGATAAACTTGTTTACGATGTAAGCAGGAAAGTGGGGCTTGGATATCCATTCCAGATAGGTACTATACTGTGTTATCTCAACTTAAAGTGGTTCGAGATAAAGAACTTAAAAACAATAGTTGTAGGGAAAGAAGAGAAAATTATACCACTGCATATAAGGAAATACTTAATATATGGAGAATAAGAATTATCTATCAGAAATCCCTGGAAGGACGTATCAATGATGAATGAAGAAAGGGCTGCTTGGGGTAAACTTTTTAAATATTCTGGTATCGTGCTTGATATCGTAATTTTTGCTGCTATCGGATACATAATTGGACAACAATATGATAACGAGGTTCTTGGTACATTAGTAGGTACCCTTGTTGGCACTTTTATAATGTGGTTCCACTTATTCTGGGTGACTGGAGTAATTAAAGGTAGGAGAGAAACAAAATAAAATTTTAACTTTTATTTTTTGCCACTTGTTATTTTTAGAGCTTAATGAAAATTTAGGGCTTATATTTGCATCAGTATCATGAACGATATCAGAAGTCCGTATATGGCTAATGCTTCTGCTAAGACAACAGCAATCAAACTTTTTGTAAAGGCCTCAGGCCTCTTCTGTTACAGCTCCAGACATAGCAGCACCCGAATACACTATGCCAAAACCCGCACCCAAAGAACTTAACCCAACAGCACATGAAGCTCCTAATACAGCTAAAGCAACAGCAGTCATTTCCAATTGTTTAACCTCCCGATAAATGGGGTTTAATTTTGTAATTTTTATTTTCGCGTCAAATTTTCGGCGTTTTAGGTTTGCGATAAATAATTTAGGCTCTTCTATATAAGTTTTCCGATATCGCACAAGAATACGTAAGATAAAAATATCTGAAAGGAAAGCGTATTTTTCTTTCGTTTTTGATCTGTTACAAGGTTATTTTTAAACTATAGCAAGAAAACTTAATAGATATCAGAATTTAAATATAATGAGGTTTTTAATGCCTTTTCTTTTCTGCCTTTTCTAACTGTTTTATCATTGTATACATGGAGAGTACTCCTAGGAAATAGCCGAGTAAACCAAATGGCAGGATGGCTTGCCAGCCGAAAGTCGCATATCCAATGTAAGCTAAGATAAATGTCATTATCGGGAGGTCGGTACTAAGTCCAAGTACTTTGAATGCCTTTAATAAACTGTTCCTGTTTTTTGAAGATCCTCTTTGCATCTCTCTCCCCGTGGACTTACTTTTATTGCATTAGTAACATGAACGCTATTAGCAAACCATAGATAGCAATAGCTTCTGCTAGGACGACTGTTATCATGGATTTGCTGAAAACTGTTGGCTTTTCAGCTATTGCGCCAGCCATGGCACTTCCTGTCGAAGCTATTCCTATGCCAGATGCCATGCCGGTTACTCCTGTAATTGCACCTGCGCACACTGCTTTGAAAGCGAAGTCCCATGTAGGTTCTCCACCAGTACTTAAGATTATGAACGATACTAGCATACCGTATATTGCAATGGCTTCTCCTAAAACTACTGGAATCAGGAGCTTTGCGAATGTTTCGGGTTTTTCTGTTATTGCACCGCTAAGTGAGCTACCCACCCTTGAAATCGCAAGACCTGCTCCTATTGCCGATAATCCGATTGAAAGAGTTATACCCAAATATTCTATGAACACTTCCAGCATGAAATCAACTCCTTTGCGTGACTAACATTAAAAGTTTTGTTAATAAATTTTACGATTGTATAGATTGTATATTAAAATAAACATTTATGTGATAAATTTCGGCGAAATGTCTTATGTAAACATGTTTACATAGGACATTTTGCTACAAATGAACGATACAATTCCTAAAAACGACGTGAATCTGTTATCATCATTAACTAATTACCGAATGTATGCAAAATAGGTTACTAAATGCGGCAAAAGATATATACTTTATCGACCTATTTCGCTATCTGGATGCCGCAAAAAATAAAAAATGAATGATTAGATACATGTATCTGAACAATATTAATAAGGGTGTTCAAGTGATTCTGGAGGAAAGGTAAAATGCATAAAAACACGCTTGATGTTATTGATGAAAAAATAATAGAACTTTTGAGAGAAAATTCGAGATTGTCTTTTCGTGAAATAGCAGAGAGGCTTGGAAAAACAGAGTCGACGATTAGAAGAAGAGTTAAGAAACTTATTGACGCTGGAATTATTAAAAAATTTACTATAATAACTAGTTCTTCGAGAAGTGGACACGATGTTCACGCTTTTGTCAAGGTTCTCACGTCAATGAATAAATTGGACAGAGTAGCTGAGGAAGTGGTTAAGTTTGATGAAGTTAAGCAGGCATATTTCCTTGCTGGGCAGTGTGGTGTAGCGCTAATAGTAAGGGTACCAAGTGTGGAAGCGTTAAATGAATTTATAAGGGAGAAGCTGGCAGATATAGAAGGAGTTACGGGTATAGAGACGTGTATTATATTACAGGAGTTAAAAAATGTATTAGAAGCATGAATTTTCATTTTTCTATTGAATAAAAATTAAAAAAGAGTTTTATTTTGTGATTGTATAATATCTTTCGATTTTGAATGGTTGGAATTCGATACCTTCGCCTTCGTAGAATTTTAGGAACCACTCGACCCAGTGCAACCTAAGCGTATGTATGAATGATAGAAGTCCCTCCATTACCATTACGAATATTGTTCCCACTAGGAATGACATGATAAACACGGGGGTTATTGTAATAGCGAGGCCGTGTTCTGGACTAACTCCACCTAAGGTTATGAATGTTTTGCTGAAGCCTTCGTGAGCCATGTTGAGTGCTAGTATTCGGGCATAGGATATTGTGTTGGAAATTGATTCTATTAGGCTTTCTAGAACACTCATACCTCCTTCGATTGGGCCTTCGGTTACTACTCTGCCGATGAACATCAGGATTAACGGTAGGATAAGCATTAAGAACACTGGACTTGTTACAAACTTTGCTGGTTGTGATATTGGAGCATCTTTGAACCATTCTGTAAAGACTATATTTTTAGTGAAGACTATTCGTATAAGACCTATGTAGAACCATAGCCACATTCCAGGTCCTAAGATACCTTCTAGATATTCTCCGTGCCTTACTTTGTTGACAACGTCGAGGAATATTCCTAAGCTTAGATGTATTGCGCCTATTATAATTGAAAGTATGAAGAGCATCCATGGTTCGTGGAATGGGCTAAACCATATGGGTCCATGGGGTGGTCCTGGAATATATTCTAGGCCAAGTTTTTCACATAGTTCTTCGTTTGTTAGTCTTATTACTCCTTCATCGAAATCGAAGAGTATGAAGATGTATACTAGGATATTTCTAAGAAAGCTTAGTGGTGGTCCGATGCCGTGTGCGTACCAAGCTTCATGATATATTGAGAACCCAAAAAACTCTCCGTAAAGGATTCCAAAGAATATTGAGAATATGCTGCAGAATAGGAGCAGTGTTGATCCTTTGATAATGTAGTTGCCTATTTCCCCTAGGTCGACGTTTTTCCGTTTACCTATGAAGCCGAGGATCGATACGATGAGGAGAAGTAATCCGTGACCTATATCTCCAAACATAAGACCGAAGAATATCGGGAATGTTATTGACATTAGAATTGTTGGGTCTATTTCACCATATGATGGGATACCGAAGCTTTTTGTCAGGGTTTCGTAGGACTCTAGGGCTTTTGGGTTTTTGAGGAGTGTCGGTGGCTTCTCTTTTTCTTCATGTTCGTCGCTTTCAACAACTTCAACGATTGATGATCTACCTGAGACCTTCAATATGGTTTCTGTAACTTCATCTACCTTTTCGACGGGTACCCATCCCTCTAGGATGTATGTTTTTTCTGTTTTCCCCATGAACGTCTTTGTTTCTTCTACTTCTTTTTCTATTTTCAGAACTTCTTCAAAAGTGAGAAGTTTTGTTGCGTTTTTCTCCGCTATTTCGTCTAATTGTTTTCTTAGGGAATTTATTTGTTTTTTAACCCCTGGTTCGTCTTCCTTTTCTTTTAATGCTTCTATTTCTTTGTTAATTCTGGTGCTTTCTGATTCTATTTGTTTTACTTCTTTTTCTATATCGTCAAGGAAGTTGTCTGATGGTGTTCTTGGCACGGTTGTTTTCTTGGCGGTAGGTTTCCTTTTTATTTGTAAATCGTCAATTAATCGCTCAACTCTCGAAAGTAAGCTTAAAATCTTATAGTATCGTTCGCCTGGCTCGACAGGCGTTATTTTTCCTTCAAACTCTTCTAGTTTGTCTCTTATATTAATTAGATGTACGACGCCGAGTTCTCCTATTGTCCTAATAGTGTCATCAATGTATTTTTCATATATAATTGCACGAATCTTCTTCATTGGGACAGGTTTAAACATAGCTCTGTCCACCGCCCTTTTCCCTTTATCTACATGCTTTAATGTCTTTTGGCAAGCCTTACGGCGAAGCATCTAACTATTATTTTGTTGTTATATTTTAATTTTATGCTGAATAACTACTAAAGAACTTTGAGATGGAAGTCCTTTCGCATCTGTTTGCTTAAAAGAACATAAAGTTATAAACTTTTAGATGACGGCGAAAAGTTTTATTAAATAGCATGTAAAAGAAAGTGTTAAAAACATCAACGTGTCAGATAATATAGAACAAATTATGCAACTTAACCTTTAGATTATTTAGGGTCCCTTAAAAATTTCGTAAAGGTACTCAGACAATAGTTTGAATAGAAGAAATTAATGGTTACAGATAGATGTAAATCATTACACTATATTGTAATATATTAATTAATGGCAACTTTATGGTGTTTGTAGAACATGAAACGTACATCCTTGCTAGAGAGGGTTAGAGGGTTTTTTAGGAAAACTAGGGAGAATTTTAGAACTTATATTGAAATTAGTGGTTTAGGAGAGATAGCTAGAAGGTATTTTGTTATGAATGCTTTTGATGGCGCATTAACTATGTTAGGGGTTATAATGGGTGCATTGATGGCGCATGGTGTTATTACTATGGATTCTTTAAAGGTTATGATAGGTGCTGGGATAGGTGGAAGTCTTGCTATGGGTGTTTCGGGTTTCTTTGGTGCTTATATGACAGAGAGAGCAGAAAGAACTAGGGAATTAAGACATTTAGAAGTGGCAATGCTGAAAAGCTTGGAAGATAGCATATATGCGAAAGCTTACCGCTTTGCTATAGTGATAGCGGCTCTCATAGATAGTGCAGCACCGATGCTTTCAGCTTTTATTTCGTTAATACCTTTAATCCTTGCTTACGTTGGTATAATTCCAATAACATACGCGGCTATTGCTGCTATTGTTTTGATCTTTTTCATGCTTTTCTCATTAGGCGTGTTTTTAGGCAAAGTCTCTAAGGAGAATATGATTTTCTCAGGTATTAAAATGCTTTTTGCGGGTTTAATAACCGCAATCATTAGTCTAATTTTACAATTCATCTAATTCCAATTTGTTAAATTGCTTTTCTGGCAAAGGTGATGTATCCCGTGTGGGCTATCATAGATGTTTCTGGTCTTGTCCTTCCCTCTCTAACCAATATTCTTCTCACAAAACATTCTACTGTGGTAATGTCGTAAAATCCAGTTTTTGAAAGGGTAGAAACGGTTTTTTGAACTTGTTCTATTGTTGGCGAGTAGGATACAAAGCTTCCCCCTTCTTTTAAGGCTTCGTAAGCGTGTGGAACTACTAACCAAGGTGTTGCCATATCTAAAATAACAGCGTCCACATTTCTTTCGTCAATTCCTTCATTTACGTCTTTTAGCTTAAATGTTACATATTTTTCTAGGCCTGCTTCTTTTATGTTTTTCATGGCTAGTCTTTGGAAGTCTTCTCTCACCTCATAGGTGTAGACGTGCCCATCCGGGCGAACGTAGTAGGCAAGAACTATTGTTAATGCTCCGCTACCAGTTCCAGCTTCAACAACTTTCCAGCCTGGACCTATACCTGAATAGAGGAGAATTAAGCCTATATCTTTCGGATAGATTATCTGTGTTGTTCTCCTCAT
>JAEOSG010000156.1 GCA_016840485.1 Candidatus Baldrarchaeota archaeon | reverse complement strand
CAAGAAATCCTCGAGGAATACCGCCTTGCAAAAGATTATCTAACGAAGGAATACCAGTAGAAATTCGTTCAATCCTCAAAATTTAAACCTCCAATAATACCAAAAATACAATCCCCAAAACATATTTATAATTGACCTTTTTTCCATTTCTCATAACTATCCGGAGTTACAATCTCAATTTCATTAACAGACAAATCGTAACCTTCTCTTTTTACTCTAGCTAATACATAATTGAAATGACTTTTTAAGCAATTCCAATCATCCACATCATTCGTAACTATTGTAGATATGCCATTTAACAACATAATAGCTGCATGAACAGCGTCGTACCTAATATTTGCAACTTCGTTTATTATACTAGCAAACTTCAAAACTTCTTCGTTTAAACTCAACAAGGTTAATGGTAATGCGAAATAGTCTTCAAGTGCTTTCTTAGCAATATAAGGATCTATCTTTGAAAGGGAGCCCAAAAGTTCCATAGCCACAAGCAAAGAGCCATGGAATTCATATAATCTCCTACCTATATCTATGAGAACGTTTTCACAAAGATTACCAAAAGTAGGATGGTGAATTATCGCGTACACATAGATATTTGTGTCCACATAAACTTTAATCTTCATTCCAAGACTCCTCAACTAATCTAACAGCATCAATATTCAAAGGTTTATCAATTAAGCTAAGCATATCTTTCACAGGATCTTTTACACGTGTAATAACAGGTTCAACTATTATTTTTTCACCTTCAACTCTCATTTTTAAAGAATCACCGACATGAATATTCAGTTTTTCTCTAATCTTTTTAGGGATCGTTATTTGATATTTACGAGTAACTCTAACAATTACCGACAAGACGGCATCACCTTAATTCGTACTACGTATTACGTACTACAAAAATTAGATAATAAACTTTCCGGCTATTATATACAAATAAAAATGTTAAGAAAAACTAAAATCGATAAATTTTAAGCTAAAAAGATAAAGCAAAAGAAGTTCTTCCTAAAACTTGTTTTCAAATAGTATTATTTGAGGGAGTCTTCCCCAAATTCCAACATGTTCTCCTAAAATAATTATGACACCTCGAATGCAGAGTATTCTTTGAGCCACTTCTAATCCACTTCCTATGGCTTCTTCAGACGTCTCTCCTTTAACGGCATTGCAAATCGCTGTAGCTGCTGCATCTGCTAATCCAGCGTTATCAGCAACAACAGTCACGGCATCAGCAATACCAAAACTTAAAGCATGCCCAGAAGTACCAGAACTTGTTGCAATTCCTAAAGGCATATCCTTTGGGGTTACCTTCAGCCCTATTTTCCCAGAAATTGGCGATTTACCAGCCTTTATTTGAACATTAAAGGTATAATCACCAATTATTGAAATTTCACCCCCATTTTCAACCATTACAGTTTTAGCGCCTTCTTTTATTGCAGCTTCTGCACCTAAATCGGCAAGTACCCCAGCCACGGCTGCCATAGGTCCAACTCCTGCAATATTAGCTGCCTCAGCCATCCTTTGCACTACTAAAGGTGAGTCATTTTCCACCTCAATAGGTTCCAATGCAACCTTAAACTCAGGTCTCTGCAAAATATATTTTTCAAGAAGCAATCTATGTCTTTTAATAGCATTTATTGCAGCTTCTATTCCTTCCCTTTTATCGCATTTAATAAAAATTCTTGTTTCGTTGATTTCGGCTCTTCCCTCTAAGAGATTGGACATTTTCCTCCCTATATTTAACATAATACTTTAACGATTAAAAACATAGTATATACATCTTATGTGTCCACTGCACGCGGAGGATCTCTTATGAGAAAGACATTCGAAGAAATAAATGAGAAGATCCAGAGAGGCGAGGCTGTTATTTTAACCGCTGAAGAACTTTGTAACATGGTTAGAAACGGCGAGAAAATTGAAGTCAAAGATGTTGATGTTGTAACAGCTGCCACCTGCGGGGTCATGAGCGGAACAACAGCCATATTCTCCTTTAAAGTTGCAGAGGAGGGCGTTTTCACTAAGGCTAAACATGTTTGGATGAACGGTGTCCCAGCTTACCCAGGACCTTGCCCAAATGAAAGATTAGGAATAGTTGACGTAATTGTTTACGGTTCAAGCCATAGTGTAGAAAAACCTGAACGCTACGGTGGCGGCGCTCTTTTCCGAGATCTAGTCGAAGGAAAAAGGGTAAATGTCAAAGTTGAAAGCATTGAAGGAAAAATCATCGAAAGCAAAATTACTTTAAATGAAATGAACTTTGCAAGAATGTTTACTACACGAAGCATTTATAGAAACTACGTAGCATTTGTAAACCCGGAAAAGAACGCTGTAAAAACAATATTCTCCGTGACTGAGCTTAAAGGACCTTTTAAAATGGCTACTTTCGCTGGTTGTGGCGAAATTAATCCGCTCGAAAAAGATCCTGAAATGATAACCATAGGAGTTGGTACAAAGGTTCTTATAAACGGCGCAATAGGCTACATCGTAGGACGCGGTACAAGAAGCTCCCAAGACAAGCCAAATCTATCCATTTCTGCAGACATGTTTAATATGAAACCAGAATTTTTAGGACAGTTTATTACTTCAGCTGGCCCAGAAGTTTACAATTCCATAGCTATCCCAATACCCATATTAAACGAGAAAATATTGAACCATGTAAAAACCCTAGATGAGAACATTCTATTACCTGTCGTTAATATTCACAATAGAAAAGTGATTGAATACGCTAATTATGGCGAGGTATGGCAAAACACGGATATAAAAATCCACCACGACCCAGAAATATGCAAAAAATGTAAAATAACCCCCTGTCCAGTTGAAGAAAAATGTCCAACAGAAGCATTCAACCGCAAGCAATGTAAACTTTCGAACACGAGATGTTTCGATTGCGGCGCTTGCACATGGCTTTGTCCAGAAGGAGCCTTTAAAGCAAAGCTAGGACACCTAACAATAAAAGAAAAAACAATACCAGTCTTTCTAAGACAATCAAGCCGCAGAAAAGCAAAAGAACTAGCAGAACAACTAAAAAGACTCATAGAAAAAGGAGAATTCCAACTTCAAAAACCAATAAGCAAAATATTCCCTTAAACACAAGTACGGGCGAAATAATCTTGTAAATATTTTTATAAAGCTGGAAATGACACTAAAATGGACAAGCATGAGAAAATTAAGCAAAACCAAAATCTATCTTCCTATTATTTGGTAAGCATAATGTAATACACCAATGGTAAGGACAATAACGCGGTACTCTTCCCCTTTTCAGTAAGCGTGTAAAATGATCTGAGCGGAGGTCCAGGCTTTACTTCACGTTCTATATAACCTTGTTCTACAAGTTCCTTTAATTTAAGAGAAAGAGATCTGGAGTTCACACCAAGAACTCTCTTAAGTTCATTAAAACCCATCGATCCCTTCAATAACAGTGAATATAATGTTTCTAAAATCCTGGTAGTTGTTGTAAAACCTATGGAACTACCATCACAAATACATGAGAACCTACGATGCCAAACAAGCTTCACTAAACATCTTAAGAATCTATTTACAACACCTCTCAAACAGCGACCTTAACTTCGTAATAGAAAAAGCAATAAACAGCAAAGATCTACTTGACATCGTCTACGATGGAGAAATAAAAACAACGAGCATCTATAACTCATAATCAACCAGTATTCTATTATTTCAGTTCCTTGGAACTTATTCTGACTTCTTGTAATTCTATAATAGGTAATAAATCTTAAAAACATTAATTTTCTGTTTCATCTGTGTGTTAAAGTTTAGAAAATAAATTGCTACTGCTAAGTAAGAAGGATATATTAATATGTTATAAACTTAGATTTGTTGTAGGGAGACGTAAATGAATGAAAATAATGATCTTTTGAAAAGAATAGTGTGCGACCCTAAAATATTAAAGGGCAAGCCGATAATAAAGGGAACAAGGATAAGCGTCGACATCATACTAGATTATCTTGCTTCGGGGATGAGTATCGAGAAAATAGCTGAAGAGCTAAAATTAGATGTAGATGATGTAAAAGCAGCAATATTCTATGCAAAAATGAAGGTAATGGCTTCTGTGGTGCGCTGATATTGTCTAAATCGACGAAACCTAAATTATTACTGGATGAAAATCTTGGTAGACTTTTTATTAAAGAATTAAGGAAGAAAGGTTACGATGTCAAATGGGTTGGCGATGTACAAAGAGGAATGAGCGATGAAGAAGTAGCTAGGTTAGCGCTAACAGAAAACAGAGTAATAATAACGCAAGATAAAGATTTCAATGTGGAACTAGCAAGAATCGTAAAACCCCCAGGAATCATACTCTTAAGAACGTTTGGCATAAAAATAGAAGAAAGAATAAAAATCTTGCTTAGCATTCTAGAAAATAAACAAAAAGAACTCTATAGACATATAATAGTAGTTGAAAAGAAGGAAAATGTAGTAAAAGTAAGAATACGGTCAATTTAGCTTATACATAGCGATGTAATTTGATTACTCTAAAACCAGAAATTATAGTAAATCTAAAGAAAACATGGGGAGTTTTAAACATATCTAATTAAGAAAAACACGAAAGTGGAGCCGGGGGTGGGATTTGAACCCACGGTAAAGCGGATCTGCAATCCGCCGCCTTAGCCATTTCCGCTTTTGTCTCGGCCACCCCGGCCTATGATTTTTATTTTGAAATTTTCCGTTTTTGAGGTTTTTGTGTTAAAGTGAAAGGCGTTCATTTAGCTTAGCAAAGTTAAGTAAGAGGTTCAAAATATTTAAGTTTAGCGGTATTTTTTGCCGTAGTTCTTAATTTTGCTGATTTGTTTTGTACAATTTATTGCGGCAGTTTAATGAATTCATGCTTATATGAAAGTTATGGTCCTATGTGTCCTATTGTTGTTTGTACTATGACTGTTTTTAGTCCTGCTGCTTCAAGTATTCTCTTTACTTGTAACATTTCTTGTGGTGTGGGTTGTTTGATGTCTCTTCGTCTAAATTCAGGTCTATAATCCAATACACAAACTTGGATTTCAGGATCTATTTCAGCTATTTTTTGCCCCATTTTAAATAGTTCATCCATTGTTGGGTGAAAGAATTTGTTGTAGGGAATTCCAATCCCCATAAAAACCTTTTCAGGATAATAGTTATCAGCTATATATTTAACAGCTTCCCAAGACGTCTTCAAATATTTCATAGCAAGTTCCTTATCATCGATACCTGTAATCAACTGAAAAGTCTCCAAGTTTAACGCTTTGAGATCTGGGCCAATATCAGTAATTCCCACTTCCATAAGCTCATCAATATAATCCTTCGTTAGAATTGTAGTGTTTGTGTCGAGGTGGAACCTCGCTTTCTCATCTCTATTCAACCTTCTGAGCTCTTTAAAGAACTCCAATAGCCACCTCCGGTTAATAGTAGGTTCTCCACCGCTAATAGCCATTCTGTCAACCCCGTATCTCCTCCTTAGAGAAGTAAGTTTTAACGCCGCCTCCCGTGGAGTAAGCGGAATACTAACACTATCATAAGTTACAAAAAAGTTTTGACATGTCTTACAACGTAAATTGCAGCCAGCAGCAAAACAAGCAACCTCAATATAACGTCCAACGCCCTTCAAATAATATGGCGTTCCAACACCACCAACACTATGAGGAGTAAAACCCTCTATAATTCTAAGAGGAGTTACATTTGCCACATCCGTTTCTATAACCATTCCATCTTCAACTTTCGTATGACATGAAGGTTTAAGTTCACCGTTAACCAAAACAGCACAACTATAACATCCACCAGTCCCGCAAGGAGCAAAAAGAGCACCTTCTTCCGGAAACCGAGTAAACCTATAACCAACAATCTCTAAAACCGTTTTAACAGTCAAATACTCCGGAACCTCGTACTTCTCACCATCAATTGCAACCTTGATAGTTTTTCGAGGCTCAAAATCATCTACAGGAACAATCGCCTCATAAGGACAACCCAAATAGCACGCCTCACAACCAATACAACGCTCCGGACTAGGACACCTTATAACACTAGAACAAAAACCACAATCCACACACCTTGATCGATCTTTTACAAA
>JAEOSG010000155.1 GCA_016840485.1 Candidatus Baldrarchaeota archaeon | reverse complement strand
TTCATCTGTGAACCAATATTCGGCGAAGGAGGAATAATTGTCCCACCCAAAGAATACATACCAGAAGCAGTAAAAATATTCAGAGAGCACGGAGCACTATTTATTGACGACGAGGTTCAAACAGGATTTGGACGAACAGGAAAACTTTTCGGCATAGAATGGTACAATGTTGAACCAGACATCATGACACTAGCCAAAGGAATTGCAAGCGGCGTTCCAATAGCTGCGGTAGTAACTACGGAAGAAGTTGCAAGTGTCATGGGTCCAATAGACCACTGCTCAACCTACGGTGGCAACGAAGTTATGTGCGCAGCAGCACTAGAAAACATAAAAGTCCTACTCGAAGAAAAACTCCACGAAAAAGCTTTGGAGATCGGGAAAATATTCATGGAAGGACTGAACGAGCTAGTGGAGAAACATAAACTGATAGGAGATGTTAGAGGTAAAGGTTTAATGATAGGAATAGAACTCGTAAAAGACAGAGAAAAGAAAACACCAGCGCCAGATGAAGCAAACAAAGTTAGAATGGAAGCACAGAAAAGAGGACTACTAATAAATGTCGGCGGAATGTACGGCAACGTCCTAAGAATACAGCCACCACTACTAATAACCGAGGAACAAGCAAAAAAGGCTTTGGAGATTCTTGATAACTCTTTAGAAGCAGCTTAACCACTCAAATAACAAATTATTACTTTATTTAAGCGTAAATATTCTTTTAGGTTACGTTAAATAACTGTTTCATTAGAATTTTAAGTAAGATTTAAGTAAGATAATTTTCTTACTTTATTCGTGGAGGTGCTATTTGTTGCGTGTCAAAGTTTCAAGTAAGGGGCAAGTCGTTATTCCCAAGAAAATAAGGGAGAAACTTGGAATAACTAAGGGCAGTGTTCTTAATGTTAAATTGGACGGGAAAAAAATTATCCTAGAGACGGTTCAGCAGCCTCCTCAGGAAATATTCATTAAAGCTGGAAAGGAAATCACAGACAAGCTTCTAAGGGAAGCAAAAACCACAAGTGATAAGTCATACAAACTTTTGGCAGCGCTGGGTGTTATAGATGATAGTTCTTGATAGCAGTGTAATCATAGAATATATAGATCTTGACGGAGAATTCCATGGAAATGCAAAACTAATTTTCGAAAATTTAAACCAGGGAAAACTGCATGGGTTAATTCCCCATCCAGTACTTGCTGAGACATGTTACGTTGCTGAACGCGTCTATGCGGAGTTTGACCCGAAAAATGCAGGAAAGAGGTCAAAACAGTTAGTTAAATGGCTTTTTTCACATCCACATCTGCAAATAGTGGCAGACACAATAAACTTAGCTATCTTGGTGGGAGAACTGAAATCGAAATTAAAGCTGGCACTTACGGACTGCTATGTCCTTGCAGTATCAAAAATACATGATGCAAAGGCAATATTCAAAAAAAGAGAAAAAGAAATGCAAAATGTGATAAATATAATTGAAAAAGACTTTAAAATAATCTTCTTAGAAGACTTTTAAGCACACCACGTAATATTTAGACATACAAGTGTAAATCTATCTACCTAAAATATTTGGAAGCTTCCTTTAATGTTTCTTCAAATATCTTTGCTGCTTCATCATTTTCAGCTAAGACTCTATCTAACTTTTCTAACTCAGAATCTGTAACGCTTTGCTCTATTAACCTATAAATCAGTGAAGCTCGCATCTTGTAGTAATAGGCGTTAATTTAAAATTTAAAACACGTACCCCATATTCTTCTAAGTTTTCTTTCAATTTATAAAAAATATCTTCTTCACATTCACGTGGATCTCCAGTTAAATTGCTTAAAACAAAATGTCTAATCACATCTTTTACGTCTTTAATGTTCATAACATACCTATGCGGATCAAAAATTTGTATAGTAACATAAGCCGTTAGATTTTGTCTTATAGGTATCTCTAAATGTTGAGGAGCTATGTTCACAACAAATAGTTGATCGACAAACGGTATAATGAACACTATGCCAGGCCCCTTGGCAGTGGGCAATGCTCTTCCAAGTCTAAATATTACTCCTCTTTCATTTTCAGCTAAAACTCGTATCGAAGGCAGAATTGTAGCTAGTAGAACTAGTACGACGACAACTAGCACTAAAAGAATTGGGTCAAATATGGAATTTTGAGGTTGCACCTTACCTCCCTTCAATCTGTATTCAATGATAAATTGGGCAATCCTATTTTTATCCTTTTGTACGATATTCTCTCTGATTTCTACCTCTTTTCTTCAAATTTGTCTTTACGAGAATATAGACCTTCTATATCCGTTTAAGACAGTACTTTTGTAACTGCGAAAATTGTTCCAGTTAAGACACTTAGTGGTCAATCTCTTTCACGCGATATGTTTAATATTTCTTAGCTTTGTTTAAATGCTTTATCGATTTATGGCTTCACGAAGTATTTTTAATTCTCTGATGAATCGATGAAGTTCTCCCTCCTTTGCAAAACGATGAATAACGTATTGACTGGGTAATAGAATAATTAAAAACACAAGTGGAACCCATATTCCTTCAGGTCTAAACAGCCAGGCAAAAACTAGCTGAAACATTAATATTATGTGTTCCCATAAAATTGTAAAGCCGAAAAATAAAGCCCGGTTTTTCTGCGTTGATTTTAAATAACTGGCATAATCGAGTTTCATGCCAAACTCTAGGGGAGAAAACTTGTAAAACCCCTCAAACTTTACGCCAGACAACAATCCACCTATAATTCTTCCAACAAGAAAGGTAAAATAAAGAACAAAAAGCTCCAAAACAAAAAACGTAAAATTAAAAATGAAAGCACTTGTAGAAGGAAAATATAAAATAAACCATATAAAGACAAGTAAAGCCGTGATAAATCCAAAGGAAAACAAAGCAATTCCCTTGTTGCTGCTCAATATTACTTTTTTCTTGAAAAGTTTACTACGTATTTCAGCAGCTTTCATAATCAAAGAATCATCAACCTCATCAATGTTCATTCGCTTTATTTTCCCAACAACTTTCCAAAATCTCTTTGCAACTTCAGGCTTGTTGTCTTTCTCCTTTAATTCAAGTTCTATTTGATTTAATTCATCAATTAACTCCACTACATACACCAACCTAAAGTCTAAATAACATATTTGATGTGAGCATTTTAACATAAAATTGCAATAAAAATGTTAGTTTAGTCTGTTATGGTTGAAACCGACCAATCCCAATCGAAAACACTAACGTAATATTGAGCGATTTCCTTGCAGTAAACAATTACCCCTGATTCCCTATTTTTCCTCACCGAGGTCTCACTCCAATTTATACTAGATATAAGAACAACTTTACCGTCGACAATTATCCCTTTGTTATGTGTTGTTTCAAAATAAGTGGCATTGCTCCACCTAACTTCCACTCCATGTTCACTAAGATATTCTGCAGCATCCTCACTTATACTAAGAGTACCAGCATCTATTATCACCTTTACGGTAACACCGCGATTACTAGCGTTCACCAAAGCCTCAACGAATGGATTTATCTCACTTCCCCAATGAAGACGAATGTAGTTTTGCTGAACATAAATACTTTCATTAGCGGAGTTTAAAAGTTCAATGATGGATTCTTCAGAGTTATCAGGTGAAAAAACTGCCTTTACACTAATATTACCAACATAGTGAAATGGTTCAAAAGGATGAGGGTAACTACCTGAATTCACCGATGTCTTTGGATGCCATTCAGGTTCTTCCTCTAAAACATAGGGTTCGGCAATTGTAAGGTCATTAATAAATAATTCCAAAAATTCTTGAGCAAGGTCTTCATTTCTAACGACGATTCCCCATTCACGGTTTCCGTACGACGGGTCAACAGGAATTCCGGTTTTCGCCCAGTTGGCGCTTTCAATAACGACTGTTGTATTGTCTATGATCATGAATTTGCTATGTGTATAGTGAAATTCTGTGTCATTTGCCCAGTAGACACTTGCGCCTGCAATAGTTAAATTATATGCCGCCCATTCCGTATATCTATTTTCAAAATAGCTGACATGGTGCTGTTCAAAAATAACTGTAACCTTTACACCTCTATTGATGGCATCATTGAGCTCTTTTGCTAAAAAGGGGTGGCTCATCGAGTATATTTCAATAAAAATCGTATAATTGGCGCTGCGTATCACGTCTACCAGCACTTTATAGCTATTATCTGGTGAAACAAAACACACAATATCATATTCTCCGAAAATCTGTTCTTCTTCAGGTTTTTGCCACCATTCTGACCCATATATGAACAAAGCAAAAAATAACAACACTATAATTGCAATCACGAAGAAACTTGTTTTTTAGAGTTAGACATGGGATCACCATCTCCAAACATACGATGTCAAATCTTATTTATCACTTTCTATATTGAAACTATGGTGATATTCGTTGAAAAATAAATTGTCCCTAAAATACATATTTGAGAACACAAAGTCTTTGGAGAACTTGCTTGAAAACTTAAAAAGGAATTTTAAATATGCAATCTTAAATGAAGAAGGAAATATTCTAAGTGTCGAAAGGGGAGAAGAGAAAGCAAAACTGTGGATAAGTTTCGGATTAAACCAGGACCTAACATTAAAAACAACTATTTCTATTGAGACTTCAGAAAAATTTGCAATGGAACTCATGGAAGTCTTTGGAAAACCAGTAGGTGTGAGAAAAAAGGGACCAACAATACTGGACATTGCAAATATGGTAATTTTGTTGAAGGCCGAAAATTATAGCGAACTTGTAGAGAAATTGGCAGAGAAAAACAAATTGTCAAAGGAAGTAATTGAACGGATTCTAAACGATATAATTGTTTTAAGCAGCAGAACAAAAATGTTTGATGAAATTAAACATGCAGCAAAAATCATAGAAAAACTGAAAACATCGAAACAATAAACATTTGTGGTGAACGTCAAGAATTTTATTAACCGTGTTAAAAGCCGCAATGTATTTCTCTCACCATGGTTCAAGCTTGTTCTAAAAACATTTTTAACACATCTTTCATATTTTTCATGAAATTTCTAACTGCGATCGCGCCTTCAGGTGTTATTTTGGCTATCGTGGTAGGTCTTAACTCCAGAAAACCCTTTTTAACCACTATATATCTTACGTTTTCCAATTTCTTTAAATGACTAGATAAATTACCTGGAGTAAGTCCTAACGCGTTTTGTAGTTCTGTGAATTTCACCGCTGTTTTCAAATAAAGCAATATCATTATAGCTAATCTTGTAGGTGAGCTAAGAACTTTATCCACTTTTGATAATCTTGCCAAGCTCTTGAGAAGCTCTTCATTCATTCAATTGCCCCTTTCTTAAGACACGGTTAGCAGTTACAATTATGTAAACACCGAATATATAGCTTCCCAATACGCAAAACGCTGTTACAATAAACCATCCATACTCTGGCCATATAACTATCATGGGGCACGCTAAAAGAATAGCTATGCCAAAAACTAGATACTCCTTTAGAACTTTCCCTGGATATTTAGGAGACTTTGAAGAAGCCATATAATTCCCTAATTGGCCAAATCCAATAAATGCTTCTGTAAATAAAGGTGAATATTGGGAAGAAATAACATGAACTGTTGTCATAAATATTAAAATAAGGTAAACAGTAGACAGTAATATCCAAGAATACCCATAGTATTTTCTATATTTTCTTCGCTCTTTTTGCGCGGGCAACGTCAGATATATTGGCTGGATCTCTAATAACTGTTTACCCAATATCATTATCATTGCGAAAATAAAAACAAAAAATAACGCATAAGTAGCTAATATGATGAAAGTGGAACCTGAGGCTTTTAATGAAAAGAAAAATATTAAACCTAAGCTCACAGTAGCTGCAATTCCTATGTAAAAGCTTCCAATTCCCCGTCTGAGAAGGTAATATCCATAGACATCTAGTATATCTGCTATTTGAAGTAATTTCCTTACTTTTACAATATCCTTCTCTTCCATGGAGATTACCAAACTACTTGTATTTTATGGTAACTTAAAAATATTCCAGTTACTTTGCACTGCAAAGTTCTCTGAAAACCAGAGAAATTTCATATTTTATAAAACAATTCACC